>NZ_JBHSEF010000001.1:0-3414 GCF_042649045.1 Chryseomicrobium palamuruense
CGTTTGAGACAACTTTTAAAGTATACCAACTTCCGAACCGGAAGTCAATAACTTTTTTCATAGTCATGTATACGTTGTCTTGGCGACCTAACTAATAATACACGCCTCCCTTTCATTGGTCAATACTTTTTTAAAACTAATTTAAAAAAGATAAAACAAGGACCCCCAGCACACCTGGAATACCACATAGAAGTGCAAACCCTGCCGTAAAGTAAGTGATTGGTACTTCCCATTCAAAATCACTAAATCCTGCAGTGAGGTGCAAAGCATAGAGACTTACCGCCCCGACCATCGCCCGCATGAATAACTGGCTGAGTCGGTCCCATAAAGAAGAGAATGGAAATCGCAGAAGAACTAAACTGGCCAAAACAAAAAGGGAAAGTCCGAGGTAGATCAACTCACCACTCCTTTCCCTTTAATCTATGTTACCGGTTTGGTCGATAGACCACTTGCCGGCGCTTCGCTTCTTTATAGAGATAAAAATGAACGCTTTCCATTGCTTTTCGTTTGGCGATGGCATCTAAATTGAAATCGTCCAGATGGGCTTCCACTACTTGAGCAGCATGCCAGTCAGAGCGTGTTTCTTCTAATAGACGGATAAAGCGCGCATCGTACTCTTTCTTTAATTTGTTTCTACGCGAAAAGAGAGGCATTACAGTTCGCGTCTCCCTTCCAGTGCTTTTGAAAGTGTCACTTCGTCCGCATACTCCAGGTCTCCCCCAACAGGCAGGCCGTGTGCGATACGCGTCGTCCGGATGCCAGATGGTTTCACGAGACGCGAAATATACATGGCCGTCGCTTCCCCTTCGATCGTCGGGTTCGTTGCTAGGATCAATTCCTCCACTTCTTCGTTTTGTAGACGCTTGAGAAGTGGCGGGATGTTGATGTCTTCCGGGCCAATCCCTTCCATAGGAGAGATAGCACCATGAAGAACGTGATAGAGTCCTGAATAGTCGCGCATCTTTTCCATCGCGATGACATCTTTCGTGTCTTGAACGACACAGATCATCGTCTGGTTCCGTGAATGGTCTTGGCAGATGGCACACGGATCAATATCCGTGATATGACCACAGACCGAACAGTAACTCAAGTTTCGCTTGGCATCGATTAACGCTTTCGCAAAATCGGTGACCGTGTCTTCTTTCATACTAAGAACAAAAAACGCCAGACGAGCCGCAGTTTTCGGCCCGATACCTGGCAGTTTCATAAAGCTGTCGATAAGTTTGGAAATCGGAGCTGGATAGTGCATAAAGGGTTCCTCCTAGAACATGCCAGGAAGGTTCAATCCTTTCGTGAATTGTCCCATTGTGGCATTTGACGTTTCTTCAGCTTTTTTCAATGCTTCGTTTGTAGCAATGACAATAAGGTCTTGTAGCATTTCCACATCTTCCGGATCTACTACCGTTTCATCTAGAGTGACGCCTACTACTTCACGGTGTCCAGTAACGGTTACTTTTACCATACCGCCTCCAGCGACTCCTTCAAAGTGTTGGTTACCCAGTTCTTCTTGAGCTTCCGCCATTTTCTTTTGCATCTTTTGCATTTGTTTCATCATACCTTGCATATTTCCCATTCCACCACGCATAGTGAGTTCCTCCTCTTAATCTTCTTTGATTTCAACAAATTCTTCACCGAAAAGTTTGGTCGCTTCAGAGACGAGCGGATCTTCCTGCGTCGCTTGTTCTTCTATATCCTCCAATTGATCCGTTGAACCGGATACTTGATTGGTTGCAAGGAACGAAGAACGAATCTCCATCCACTGTTCTTCCGGTGTATAAAGTACTTCATATAGCGTTCCCGTCACATCTTCCACAACTTGTGGGAAGGAAGTCGAAAACGTTTGATTGTCTATCGCCATTTGGCAATGGATCTCATATTTAAATTTTAACACAAAAGCGGAATCGGATGCCGCAACAGGTTCCGCATCATTCAGAAGGGCCGCATGTGAACGCTGCATCTGCTGCAGGATCAATGCCCATTGGGATTTGATTTGCTGAATCGCAGGTTTCGTTGCAGATTTCAGCACCTCTTGGATCCGACCTACTGGAACTTTGATTGAGCTCTGTGCGCGTTGACGCTGACGTTTCGGTTGTTCGGCAACAGGAGCCCCACCTGAGTTTAATTGCGCTTCAAGCTGTGCAATCTTGCGTTCTAGTTTCTGCACTTGCTCATCCGATATGGTAGAGACATCTCCAGAAACAGCTGCCGGTTTTGTAGAAAGCTGTGACAAGCGAATGAGTGCCGTCTCCACATAAATTTTCGCGTGATTCGAGAATCGCATCTCCTGCTGCATCTCGGTAGCAACTTGAATGCTTTGGTAGAGTCGTTCCTGAGAATAGCGCTCGGCAAGTACCTTCACTTCATCCGTCACATCGGCAAGCTCTACAATTTCTTGTGCGTCAGGTACGTGCTTCATGATGAGCAAGTCACGGAAGAACGTGACGAGGTCTTCCATCAAGCGGACAGGATCCTTTCCATCCATCACCAATTGATCAAGCTGCGAGAGCGCTCCGTTCACATCCCCGTCGACCAGAGCACGTGCAATATGAACGAACGCTTCCGAACCAATCGAGCCTGTGATAAATAGGGCGTCTTCTACTGTCATGGTCCCATCACTATAAGATACGACTTGATCCAGTATGCTAAGTGCGTCACGCATTCCCCCGGCAGATGCCTGTGCAATAAGGCGCAACACTTTTTCATCATACGCAATACCGGCATCATCTAAGACTTGAATCATTCGCTCCACAATATCATTTTGTGAGATGCGTTTAAAGTCGAAGCGTTGACAACGTGAGATGATGGTGAGCGGAATTTTGTGAGGCTCTGTCGTGGCGAGTACAAAGACGGCGTGCGGCGGCGGTTCTTCAAGTGTCTTAAGGAGTGCATTAAAGGCACTTGTCGAGAGCATATGCACTTCATCGATGATATAGACTTTGTAGCGCGCATTCGAAGGAGCGAACCGAACCTTTTCGATCACTTCACGCATTTCTTCCACGCGTGAATGCGAAGCTGCGTCAAACTCAAGGACGTCCGGATTGGAACCGTTCGTAATGCTCGTGCAGATTTCACACGTATTACAAGGCTCTTTTGCAGGACCTGCTTCACAGTTGAGGGCTTTCGCAAAGATTTTTGCCGTACTGGTCTTCCCGGTTCCACGGGGGCCTGAGAAGAGGTAGGCATGCGTCGTCTTGTCTGAAGACAGCGCATTTTGGAGGGTCTGCTTAATGTGCTTCTGCCCCGACATTTCCGCAAAGGACTGCGGGCGATACGCTCGATAAAACGCTTGATAAGTCACACATTCCACTCCATTTCTACTCGTTAGTCACTCTTTCCATTATACCATAAGAAAATCCGGCCAAAAACCCTGGCCGGACCTTTTTGAACTATTTCACATCTGATATTTGATAGTGG
>NZ_JBHSEF010000002.1:0-30813 GCF_042649045.1 Chryseomicrobium palamuruense
CGTTTGAGACAACTTTTAAAGTATACCAACTTCCGAACCGGAAGTCAATAACTTTTTTCATAGTCATGTATGCCTTGCCTTAGCGACCTACTTATCATAACAAGAATAGGTCCATCCGTCAACAATGTTTTTCTAAAAAAATAAAACTAACTTATAAAATCATAAGTTAGTTTTATTTACTAGTTATTCTTCTATAGTAGAGGTCTCTGTATCTGTTGCTTCCGCCTCTGTTTCGTCAGTTGCTTCCACGCCTTCTAACAGTTCATCTTCCTCTTCTTCTTTTTGTACTTTCGCGACTGTGGCGATCTTCTCTTCTTCACTTAAACGCATCAAGCGAACGCCTTGCGTAGCTCGTCCAGTCATAGAGATATCTTCTACAGCCATTCGGATTAACATGCCTTGAAGAGTGATTAGCATCAAGTCTTCCGATCCATCTACTGTCTTCAACGCACTTAACTTCCCGTTCTTCTCCGTGATCTGGCATGTCTTGATACCATATCCTCCACGAGATTGAAGACGGTACTCAGAAGCTGCCGTACGTTTTCCGTAGCCGTTTTCCGTCACAACCAGAACTTCTTGGTCTTCGCGTAAAATTTCCATACCGACGACGAAGTCACCTTCACGGAGTTTGATTCCGCGTACGCCACCTGCTGTACGTCCCATTGATCGAATATCTGTTTCTTTGAAACGAACCGAACGACCCTGATGCGTTCCAATGATGATATCTTGTTCGCCGTCTGTACGTCGAACCGCCATCAGCTCATCTTCTTCCCGAAGCGACACCGCAATCAATCCATTCGTGCGAATGTTCGCGAATGCCGTTACCGGTGTACGTTTCGTCACACCTTCACGTGTCGTGAAGATGAAGTATTCCGTTTCTTCAAATGAAGACATCGGAATCATGGCCGTCACGTGCTCATCTCGTTCAATGTTCAATAAGTTGACGAGTGGTAAGCCTTTTGCTGTACGTCCATACTCGGGAATTTCGAAGCCTCGTGCACGATAGACTTTCCCTTTGTTTGTAAAGAACAGGATCGTATCGTGTGTCGACGTGTTCAGTAAGTGTTCCACGAAGTCATCTTCGTTGGTTCCCATACCTTGCACACCTCGGCCACCGCGACGCTGACTGCGGTATGTGTTGACCGGTAAACGTTTGATGTAGCCTTTATTTGTTAATGTTAGGACCGAGTTTTCTTCCGGAATGAGATCTTCATCTTCCATGATTTCTGCGCCACCAGCCATGATCTCCGTACGGCGAGCATCGGAGAACTTATCACGAATCTCCATTAACTCTTCACGGATAATTTCAATAACGCGGTACTCATTTTCAAGAATGAATGTCAATTCTTTGATCAATTCAATCAAACCATTGTATTCTTCTTCAATCTTATCGCGTTCGAGTCCTGTTAGACGTTGGAGACGCATATCAAGGATGGCCTGTGCTTGACGCTCAGAAAGCTCAAACTTCTCCATTAAGCCACGTTTTGCTTCATCTCCAGTTTGAGATGCACGGATGAGTGCGATGATCTCATCGATGTGATCGAGTGCAATACGTAAGCCTTCCAAAATGTGTGCACGGTCTTTTGCTTTATTCAAGTCGAACTGTGTACGACGACGAATGACCACTTTTTGATGCTCAAGATAATGGTAAAGAGCTTCTTTCAAGTTCAACACTTTTGGCTGGTTGTCGACGAGAGCCAACATGTTCACACCAAAGCTTGTTTGAAGTTGTGTTTGTTTGTATAGATTATTGAGTAGAACGTGCGTGTTGGCATCTTTACGTAGCTCGATGACAATACGCATCCCATCTCGGTCAGATTCATCCGCCAAGTGAGTGATGCCTTCAATTTTCTTATCACGCACAAGCTCGGCGATTTTTTCAATGAGACGAGCTTTATTGACTTGATACGGAATTTCTTTGACGATGATGACTTGTTTGCCACTCGCCTTCTCTTCGAATTCGACTTTGGCACGCGTAATGATGGATCCGCGACCTGTCTCGTACGCGCGACGAATTCCACTACGTCCTAAAATGATTCCACCTGTCGGGAAATCCGGACCAGGAATAAATTCCATCAGTTCATCAATCGTGATTGCAGGGTTTTCCGCAAGTGCAAGAACCCCGTCAATCACTTCACCTAAGTTATGAGAAGGGATGTTGGTTGCCATCCCTACGGCGATTCCGGAAGCTCCGTTGACGAGTAAGTTCGGATATCGGCTCGGTAAAACCGCTGGCTCTTTCTCTTGGCCATCGTAGTTATCTTTATAATCGATTGTATCTTTGTTAATATCGCGCAGCATTTCCATCGCGATTTTGGACATACGGGATTCGGTGTAACGCATCGCCGCTGCTCCATCACCATCAATAGACCCAAAGTTCCCGTGACCATCGACAAGCATGTAACGGTAACTGAAATCTTGTGCCATACGTACCATTGCATCGTAAATAGAGGAGTCGCCGTGAGGGTGATATTTCCCCATTACGTCACCGACGATACGCGCTGACTTTTTATATGATTTATCCGGTGTATTTCCGAGTTCTTGCATTCCATAAAGAATACGGCGATGCACCGGCTTTAATCCGTCTCGTACATCTGGTAACGCACGTGAGACAATAACACTCATCGCGTAATCAAGGAACGATGTTTTCATCTCGTTACTGATATTGATCCCTCTTACGCCTTTATTCGGTACTTCTGACATGCTGGTTGACCTCCCATTCTTTCCTCACCTAAACGAAATCACACATCTCGCCTAAGCAACAGACGAGATGTGGAGCTTGTTGTTAAATATCTAGATTTTTCACATACACAGCGTTGTCTTCAATGAACTGACGGCGTGGTTCCACATCGTCTCCCATTAACTGTTCGAAAACTGAGTCTGCTTCAAGCGCATCTTCTAAGTTGACTTGCAGCAATGTGCGGTACTCTGGATCCATCGTTGTCTCCCAGAGTTGATTTGCGTTCATTTCCCCAAGACCTTTGTAACGCTGAACGTTTGGTTTTGGCTGCTTCGGAAGACGATCAAGGATCGCTCGAAGCTGATCATCGCTGTAACAGTATTCAATATGCTTTCCTTGCTTCACTTGATAGAGTGGTGGCTGTGCAACATATACATAGCCCGCTTCAATCAGTGGACGCATGAAACGGAAGAAGAACGTAAGGAGCAAGGTCCGGATGTGGGCACCATCGACGTCCGCGTCTGTCATAATGACGACTTTATGGTAACGTGCCTTCTCCAGATTGAATTCTCCGCCAATTCCTGTCCCAAGTGCGGTAATCATGGCGCGGATCTCATTGTTTCCTAAGATACGGTCGAGACGTGCTTTTTCGACATTCAAGATTTTCCCGCGAAGAGGCAGGATCGCTTGGAAGTGACGGTCACGACCTGATTTTGCTGAACCACCTGCAGAGTCACCCTCTACGATGTACAGTTCGCTCTCTGCTGGATTACGAGATGAACAGTCGGCAAGTTTCCCTGGCAAGCTCGATACTTCAAGAGCAGACTTGCGTCGTGTAAATTCACGTGCTTTCTTCGCAGCGACACGTGCACGAGCAGCCATCATTCCTTTATCGACGACTTGACGTGCAACCGATGGGTTTTCAAGGAGGAAACGCTCAAACCCTTCCGAAAACAAGCTGTTAGTGATTTGACTGACCTCGGAGTTTCCGAGCTTCGTCTTCGTCTGCCCTTCGAACTGCGGATTCGGGTGCTTGATGGAGATGATGGCTGTTAGCCCTTCACGCACATCGTCCCCTGTCAAATTGGTTTCAGCATCTTTTAAAATATTATTTTTACGTGCGTAGTCATTGATGACACGAGTCAACGCGGTTTTAAATCCGGACTCGTGCGTTCCGCCTTCGTACGTATTGATGTTGTTCGCAAAAGAGAAAATGGCCGCATTGTAACCTGAGTTATATTGCATGGCAATTTCAATGGCAATGCCTTCTCGTTCTGCCTCTACAAAGATAGATTCATGAATAGGCTCTTTTTTCGCATTCAAATGTTCGACATACGATTTGATTCCGCCTTCGTAGTGAAATGTCTTTTTCTGTTCTTCCCCTTCACGCTCATCTTGGATCGTAATCGCAAGACCACGGTTCAGGTAGGCCAGTTCACGGATACGGTTTGCTAGAATATCAAATTCATAGACTGTCGTTTCTGTGAAGATTTCAGGATCGGCTTTGAAACGTGTCGTTGAACCTGTTGCGTCTGCGTCGCCAATCACTTTCAGCGGCTGTGTCACAGCTCCACGTTCGAACTTGATTTCATGGACTTTGCCGTCTCGTTTAACGATGACTTCTGCATGCTCAGAAAGAGCATTCACAACGGACGCACCTACTCCGTGGAGACCGCCGGATACCTTGTATCCTCCGCCACCGAATTTTCCACCTGCGTGGAGTACCGTCATGATGACTTCAACAGCAGGTTTTCCCATCTTTTCGTGGTTGCTGACTGGAATGCCTCGACCGTTGTCTTCTACGCGAATCCAGTTGTCTTTCTCAATCGTTACCGTGATGTGGTCACAGTAGCCGGCTAATGCTTCATCAATGGAATTGTCTACAATTTCCCAGACTAAATGGTGGAGACCTTTTGAGCTGGTCGAACCGATATACATCCCAGGGCGTTTTCGAACAGCTTCTAATCCTTCTAATACCTGAATCTGATCCGCATCATACGATGTTTGAATTTCTTTTTCTTCCATTGCCAAGTGACTCACCTACTCTTTCTAATTGGCACATCTATTCCACATGTGATTTTTCTTTGATCGAACCATGTTCCACATGAAACAATTTGGCTTGCTGTACGACCTCATGCGTGAGGCCATCTATATTGGTTGTCGTGACAAATGTCTGGACTTTATCTTGAATTGTATTTAATAAGTGTGTCTGCCGAAAGTCATCGAGTTCAGATAATACATCATCAAGCAGAAGAATCGGCGGTTCGCCCACTTCCTGGTGAATCAATTCAATCTCCGCAAGTTTTAACGACAAAGCGGTCGTCCGTTGCTGACCTTGAGAGCCATACGTCTGGATGTCGTAGCCGTTGACGATAAACTGCAAGTCGTCGCGGTGAGGTCCGTATAACGTCGTTCCTCTATGGAGTTCATTCCGCTTCGATTTTTCAAGCTTATCGATCAGTTGCTGCTTCCATACGTCCGTTGGTGCATCTAAGTCCAGTCCGGCAGTCGACTGATAGACAATGTTTAGCTGTTCGAGACCTCGGGAAATACCATGGTGAATAGGCTCTGCCCATGTTTGCAAGAGCTTCATAAACTGCATGCGCTTTGCAATCACCTTTACGGCAGCCTCGACGTATTGTTCGGTATAAATGGAAAAGGTCACATCATCGAACGAAGGTTTTCCTTGGTTCTGTTTCAAGATGTGGTTCCGCTGTTTCAAAATTTTCTGGAACTGCAAAAGGTCATGCAAATACACAGGTGATATCTGTCCGATTTCCATATCTAAAAATCGTCTTCTCACCTGCGGACTTCCTTTTACAAGATTCAGATCTTCCGGTGCAAACATCACCACATTCATCTGACCGATATAATCGCTCAATCGAGATTGTTCGAGATAATTGACCTTCGCTTTTTTCCCCTTTGAGGAAATGGTTAATTCAAAAGGGACAGGTCCATATTTTTTATGAACATCACCTTTAATTTTACCATAATCCGCGTCCCAACGTATTAATTCTTTATCGTTTGACGTGCGGTGTGATTTCGCCATCGCAAGGACATAAATCGCTTCCATCATGTTCGTTTTGCCCTGTGCATTTTCACCAAGGAAAACATTTACATGCTTTGAAAATTCTGCTTCTGCCGTCTCGTAGTTTCGATAATTAGAGAGCGCTAGCGATTGGATATGCATATTAGGCTTCAGGTCCAATCAGCTTAAATTTGCCGTGCTGAGGAATCAGGACGACATCTCCTGTACGTAATTTTTTCCCGCGGCGATCTTCTGCTTCTCCATTGACGAAAACCGTGTTCATCTGAAGAAAAGGTCGTGCCATCCCGCCGGAATCAATTGCGCCAATCATTTTCAGCATTTGACCGAGCGTAATATACTCCGAATCAAATCGAATTTCATTCATCGTTCGATACCCACTCTTTCTAAAAGTCATTATCACTCCATTTTACCTTATTTTGAGGGATAAGTAAAAGGAGCAGCCCGGTTTGGGCTGCTCCTTGTTTTGGGTTAATACGTTCGTACAGGAAGAATAAGTTGCAGGATGGCATCATCATGTGCAGATTTCAAAATAAACGGGCGCATCACGCCTGTAAATTGAATCTGAACGTCATGCCCTTCAATCGCTTTTAGGGCATCCATCATGTATTTCGCACTGAAGGAAATGACTAGCTCTTCCCCTTCGATTTGTTCTGCCAGCACTTGCTCTTCAACTTTTCCGATTTCCGGAGAGTTTGAAGAGACTTCCACAGCGGACTGACCTTGTGTAGTGAAACGGACTACGTTGTTGCGGTCTTCTCTAGCAAGTAGTGACGCACGGTCGATTGCCTGGTGAAGCGCGCGACCATTTACCACAACAAGTGTCTTATGTTCAGACGGGATCAGGCGGCTTGTGTCCGGGTAGTTCCCTTCAAGCAGACGAGAGTAAAACAACACGTTCCCCGCTTTGAAGAGAATCTGTTGAGACGTCAAGACGATCTCCACTGGATCACTGTTGTCTTCCAAAATTTTGTTCAGCTCATTCAAGCTCTTCCCTGGAATGACGGCATTGTAGGCCTCCGACGGACCATTTTCAAGTTTTGTCGAGCGTCTTGCTAAACGGTGGCTGTCTGTTGCGACACACATTAATTCGCCGTCTTTAATCTGCCAGTTCACCCCTGTCAGTACAGGACGGCTTTCAGAAGTCGACACAGCAAAGACCGTCTCACGAATGATCGATTTCACCAGTTCAGCAGGTATCGTAAACGATTGGTCCTCTTCCATTTGAGGAAGGAGTGGATAATCGTTCGCATCTTGTCCGATTAAGTGAAACTCGGATTTTCCAGATCGGATATCTGTCTGGAAGTTATTTTTTACTTCAATCATCACATCATTGGTTGGCAACTTACGAACGATCTCATTAAAGAAACGCGCTTGTAAAACGATGGAGCCAGTTTGAGTCAGCTGGACAATCTGTTCCCCATCTTCTTCCACCGGAATGAATGTTTGAATCGTAATATCCGCGTCACTTCCTGTAAGGTAAATTCCCTCTTGTTTCGCTTCAATCTTGATTCCCGTTAGGATTTGGACAGTAGTTTTTGAGCTTACCGCTTTCATGACATTATTTAATGCCTCGAGTAAGCGATCTCGCATCACTTCAAATTTCACGCTGAAATCAGCTCCTAATATACATATTTATTTTAAATAAAGAATATAAGTAATAGTAATAGGCACTGTGAATATGTGTATAAGTGCATTTTCCCTTAGAAAAACCTAATTATCCACATGTGCGTAACTTGTTTGTAAGTCAGTCATTAAAAAAGGAGTTATCCACATTATCCAGATGAACGTCCGAGCAGACTCTTGATCTGTTTAATTTCATTCTTTAATGTCTCATCCGTTTTTAACAGTGTCGAGATTTTTTCAGTCGCATGAATCACTGTTGTGTGATCACGACCTCCAAACTCTTCCCCAATCTTCGGCAACGAAAAATCGGTTAACTCACGTGACAAATACATTGCAATCTGGCGTGGGTAGGCAATGGATTTTGTACGTTTCTTCGCAGAAAAATCCTCTAAGCGTATATGGTAATGCTCTCCCACCACTTTTTGAATGTCCAATATGGTGATAGCACGTGTACGATTGTTCGGCATGATGTCTTTCAAAGCTTCCGCTGCCAAGTCGACACTGATATCCCGGTTAATAAGAGAAGAATACGCGACGACACGAATGAGCGCGCCTTCAAGCTCACGGATGTTGGAGTCAATTTGATTCGCAATATACATCATGACGTCATTGGAGATATCAATTCCGTCAGCACGTGCTTTTTTACGAAGAATCGCAATACGTGTTTCAAGGTCCGGTGGTGAGATATCTGTAATAAGTCCCCATTCGAAACGTGAACGCAAGCGGTCCTCTAGTGTCGGAATCTCTTTTGGCGGACGGTCACTCGAGATGATAATTTGTTTCGATTCTTCATGCAATGCATTGAATGTATGGAAAAATTCTTCTTGTGTTGATTCTTTTCCAGCAAGGAATTGAATATCATCTATTAGCAAGACGTCTACATTGCGGTATTTATTGCGGAAATGCACGGTCTTGTTATCACGGATCGAGTTGATGAACTCATTCGTGAATTTTTCAGACGACAAATACACCACTTTGGCATTTGGATTGTGCTCTTGTACATAATGTCCGATGGCGTGCATCAAGTGGGTCTTTCCAAGTCCTACGCCCCCATAAATAAACAGAGGATTATATGCTTTAGCAGGTGCTTCAGCGACAGCAAGCGAAGCTGCATGGGCAAAACGATTTCCTGAACCGATAACAAATGTATCAAACGTGTATTTCGAGTTCAGCATGCCTGGTGAGAAATCAGGCTGATCATCTTGAGATACAGTTGGCTTAGGAGCCGGTATATCAAACTCTTCGAGGTTCTGATCTTTCGGAACGACGAAGGAAATCATCGCTTCTTTGCCCGTTAATTCGTGCAATATGGCTGCAATCTGGTGTACATAATGGATTTCAAGCCAATCGCGTGCAAATGAGTTCGGGGCAGCGATGGTAAGGGTGTCTTGTTTATAGGAAAGCAGTTTCGTAGACTTCAGCCATGTTTCAAAGCTAGGTTTAGAAACTTGTTTCTCCATTTCTTTCAGAACTTGACCCCAGAGTTCCTCTAAATGCTCCAACTAGGTTCCACTCCTTTCTCTTTATACAAACAATTTTATAAAAAAGCTTAAAAACACCTGTCATATTTCGACAGGGTGCATAAAAGTATATAAACTTATTAACAAATGCTGAGAGCTGTGGATAAAACTTTACACACACTGTGAAATATATTATCCACACTTTACTCACACATGTGGATAACTCAATTAAGCACATTTTTTATGTACAGAGTAAAACACAATTAGCATATCATTTTTCACTAGTACTGACAAGACTTGATTGAACTTATCCACAAAGCCTGATTTATACACAATCACAGTTGTCCACAGGGTGGTATATGTGTAAAACCTGTTTGTAAGGGATGTTGATAACTTAGATTTGTGATTTTACCTATTCACATCGAAAATTGCAAGTTCTTGTCGACGCTGTGGATAACTCCTGGGGATGCTCGAGGTAAAGTTGAAATTCGCCGTTGACATTTCAGACGAGATTTCAGTATAATAGTCAAGACTGTCTAGAGATATTTAAGAATAGTCAAAGCAGGAGGTGTTTTACACAATGAAACGTACATTCCAACCAAATAAACGTAAACGCAGCAAAGTTCACGGTTTCCGTGCACGTATGAGCACAAAGAATGGCCGCCGCGTATTAGCTTCACGCCGTGCTAAAGGAAGAAAAGTATTATCAGCATAAGTCCACTGAACCTTCAGTGGATTTTTTTTTAGTATATTTAGATGTGGAGCAGGCTCGCTCTGAAATTCTGTCAAATGACAGCGTGGACAGGGAGGCGTTCTTTGTCTCAATGGCCGCGATGGCATTTGGCGTGGATTTCAAGCCTGCGCAACTCGATTACTACTAGATGTGGAGAACGCTCTTTCAGAAATCCAGAGCTAAGACGGGGGCTCCAAAAATGCGCACTTTGCATTTCTGGAGGTCACGGCTTAGTGAAGGGGTTTCTAGCGTTCGCAACTCGATAACTCTAGATGTGGAGCAGCCTGCTCCAGAAACTTCGATAAAATCAGGCGTACCCGAAGAGGCGTCCTTTGTCTCATCGGGTGCGACTGATTTTTGAGTGTGTTTCTAGGTTGCGCAACTCGATAATGCTAGATATGAAGCTACCCGAGCGACCATTCATTAGCCATGAAACGAGTTTTATTAGCCATGAATTTCAATTAATTGGCCATGATTCGTCTTCCATCAACCACAACTGGTATTATGGAAACTGCTCGGCAAAAAAGAGTGCACAGCTATGCACTCTACACCCCACATATATAAAGGAAGGTCACGATCCATGAACAATAAACAGCGGATCAAAGACAACAAAGAATTTCAGCAGATCTTTAAAAAAGGGACCTCGTATGCCAACAGACAGTTTGTCGTTTACGTCCTTCCTACGGAAAAACCTTATTTTCGAATCGGCCTATCGGTCAGCAAGAAAGTAGGGAACGCCGTCACGCGGAATCGGATTAAGCGATACATACGCCAAACCTTTCTTGAGCTGAAAGACGATGTTCAGCCCGCCAACTATATTATTATCGCCAGAAATCCGGCGGCCACATTCGATTTTCATCAGACAAAAAAAAGTCTCGAACACGTTTTACAAATCGCAAAAGTATATCGAATGAATGGTAAGATGAAGAAAAGATAAATCAGGGGGATTCAAAAGGTGAAAAAGAAATTTCTTTTAGCTCTGCTCGTCATGACAGTCTTATTTCTAGCAGGGTGTACAGAATTTAACGATCCGATCTACGATGAATCGACAGGTTTCTGGAACGAATACATTGTATGGCCTCTCGTTTCCGCAATAACCTATTTTAAAAATCTGTTCGGAACATACGGACTCGGGATTATCGCCGTAACCGTTATTATCCGAATAGCGATTTTACCGCTGTTAGTTAAACAGACGAAAAGTTCGAAAAAGATGCAGGAGATTCAACCGGAGTTAGCGAAATTACGTGAAAAGTACAGCTCAAAAGATGCGCAAACACAGCAAAAATATCAAGCGGAAATGATGGAGCTCTTTAAAAGTAAAGGCGTTAATCCAGCAGCTGGATGTTTACCTGTACTAATTCAAATGCCAATCTTAATTGGGTTCTACCACGCAATTAGCCGAATGAATGCAACACCTGAAATCAATTTAGGTGACTTCTTGATTTTCCCATTGGCAGAGCCAAGTGTGACGCTTGCTATCTTAGCGGGTGTATTCCAATTAGTCACATTGATGACAGGTCCTGCAATGGACAACCCACAAATGAAAATGATGATGTACATCATGCCGTTCATGATTGTCGGATTCGGATTGATCTTACCATCCGCATTGACATTGTACTGGGTAATCGGGAATATCATTTCACTGATTCAAAACTTAGTCATTTACAAGCCTTGGAATAAACCAAAGGCGGTTCCAGTTGAAACGGGAGGGAAAAAGAGATGAGATCCACCACGCAAACTGCAGCAACAAGTGAACAGGCAATTCAACAAGCATTAACGGAGCTTGGAATTCGTCGTGACCAAGCTTCCATTAAGATTTTAGATGAAGGTAAAAAAGGCTTTCTCGGTCTTGGAGCGAAGCCTGCAGTTGTCATCGTGAGTGTGAAAGAAGAAGAAAAGACATCCGTCCTGACTCCTTTATCATCTGAACCAGAATCAGCATCAACTCCAGTTGTTGAAACGCTTTCCCAAGAAGAACCAGCTGAAGAACCGGTCGTTGATCATCAGGAAGAGCTGACACAACCGGACGTGGTCGAAGATACTATACCGGAAGTGGAAGCAGAAGATGATCGCAGTGCATCCAATGCGCAGGCGATCGAAGAATCCATTGCTTATATGAAACAAGTGACAGAAGGTATGGGCATTGACGACCTAGACGTTACGTACGAAGTCGAAGGGAAATACGTTCACTTCCAACTGAACAGCAAGAAAGCCGCTCAACTGATCGGCAAACGCGGACAGACATTGAATGCATTTGAAAATCTTGTACAGCTTGTTGCGAACAAGTACTCTGGCAACTTCATGATCGTGAAGATGGATGTCGAGAACTACCGCGAGAAGCGGAAAGAAGCACTCGAACAGTTGGCAGAACGGATGGCAGATAAAGCACGTCGCACGGGTGAACGGGTTGAATTCGAACCGATGAATGCGTACGAACGCAAAATCATTCACCATGCACTGTCTACGCACGTTGACATCGATACGTACTCGGTCGGAAAAGATCCAAACCGTTACTTAGTGATTGAACCGATGCAATAACAAAAGCAAGCCCCTCGAGGGCTTCTTTTTTTGTCTATTTTCAGAAGCTCAGCAACTAGAGTTTTCCACAAAAATATGCTATTGTAATAAGTTAGTGAGTCGAAAAACCGGAAGCTTATCCACTTGTGGATAAGTAAGCAAAAGAGGAGAGACAATCGATATGGAATTTGATACAATTGCAGCCATTTCTACACCACTGGGAGAAGGTGCGATTGCCATTGTTCGCCTGAGTGGTCCAGAGGCGGTTTCAATTGCAGATCGCGTATTTCGTTCTCCCTCTGCGAAACAATTAACCAAAGCCCCAACACATACCATTCACTACGGCCATCTGGTGCATCCTGAAACAGAAGAAATCGTGGAAGAAGTCATGGTGTCCCTCATGCGGGGGCCCAAGACATTTACGCGTGAAGATGTCATAGAAATCAACTGTCACGGAGGCCTTGTGACTGTGAACCAAGTGTTGCAGCTGGTCTTGCAAGGCGGAGCACGCATGGCAGAGCCTGGAGAGTTCACAAAACGTGCCTTTTTAAATGGACGAATTGACCTGTCGCAGGCGGAAGCTGTCATGGACCTCATCCGAGCGAAAACAGATAAAGCCATGAACGTGGCACTCGGACAAATGGACGGACGCCTGTCCCGCTTGATTCAGTCGTTGCGTCAAGCTCTTCTCGAGACATTGGCGCAAGTCGAGGTCAATATCGACTATCCAGAATACGACGATGTCGAAGAAATGACCATTCCGCTAATGATTGAAAAAGGGACATGGGTCAAAGAAGAAATTCAAAAGTTACTAGAGACCAGTGTGCAAGGAAAGATTCTAAGAGAAGGCCTTGCGACAGTGATTGTTGGACGCCCGAACGTCGGAAAATCTTCGTTACTCAATAGCCTGATTCAAGAAAACAAAGCTATTGTCACAGATATTGCAGGAACCACGCGGGATATTATTGAGGAATATGTCAATGTACGCGGTGTACCGCTGAAATTGGTGGATACAGCGGGGATTCGAGAGACGGAAGATATCGTGGAACGTATCGGTGTCGAGCGCTCACGCAAAGTGTTGAAAGAAGCTGATCTGATTCTTCTCGTGATGAATCACGCAGAAACCATTACAGATGAAGATAGACGCCTCATTGAAGCGACACACGGTATGGAAACAATCGTTATCGTCAATAAGACCGATTTAGAAGGTCAACTAGACTATAAGGAGCTCGAAACCCTTGTCGGTCATCGTCGCATCGTCACGACCTCTATTTTGCAAGATGAGGGCATTGACGAGCTGGAAAAAGAGATTGCGGCGTTATTCTTCCAAGGGGGAATGCAGAGTGGGGACGCGACCTATGTGTCAAATGCCCGCCACATTGCCTTGCTTCATCAAGCAAAAACAACCATACAAGATGCTCTGGACGCCGCAGAATCAGGTGTGCCAGTGGATATGATTCAAATAGATGTTACTAGAACGTGGGAAATACTTGGAGAGATCGTCGGGGATACAGTAGAAGAAAGCCTGATTGATCAACTCTTTGCCCAGTTCTGCCTCGGGAAATAAGAAGAGAAAAGAGGAACTACCCATGCGAACGTTTGAAGCCGGAAACTATGACGTGATTGTCATCGGTGCTGGACACGCTGGTGTTGAAGCAGCACTTGCTGCAGCCAATATGGGTGCCAAAACACTGGCACTAACCATTAACTTAGATATGATTGCCTTTATGCCATGTAACCCGTCTGTCGGAGGACCGGCAAAAGGGATTGTTGTCCGCGAAATTGATGCGCTAGGCGGAGCGATGGGGAAAGTGATTGACCGCACCCACATCCAAATGCGTATGCTAAATACAGGGAAGGGACCTGCTGTTCGTGCATTACGTGCACAGGCAGACAAAGTCCTTTACCAACAAGAGATGAAACGTCTGATGGAGGAACAGCCAAATCTGTCTGTCCACCAAGCAGTTGTTGAAGAACTGATTATTGAAAATGAAGAAGTGACAGGTGTAATCACACAAGTCGGTGCTATTTATAAAGCAAAAACCGTCGTTATTACAACAGGTACATTCCTACGCGGTGAAATCATTATTGGGGACTTAAAGTATTCATCAGGTCCAAATAATCAACAGCCGTCTATTAAATTAGCAGATAATTTACGTGACCTAGGCTTTGACTTAGTCCGTTTTAAAACAGGGACACCACCACGGGTGAATTCCAATACAATTGATTACTCGAAAACTGAAATTCAGCCGGGTGATGACGTTCCTCGTGCATTCAGCTTTGAAACAACGGAGTTCATTGTGGACCAACTTCCATGTTGGTTGACATATACAGGAGAGCAGACGCATCAGATCATCGAAGAAAATCTTCACTTGTCTCCGATGTACTCTGGGATGATCAAAGGGACAGGCCCGCGTTACTGCCCATCGATTGAAGATAAGGTCGTACGTTTTAACGATAAACCGCGTCACCAAATCTTCCTGGAGCCAGAAGGGCGCAACACGAAAGAAGTCTATGTACAAGGGCTTTCAACAAGCCTTCCTGAACACGTTCAACGTCGTTTACTCGAGAGCATTCCAGGACTTGAAAAAGCGGAAATGATGCGTGCAGGCTATGCGATTGAATACGATGCAATGGTTCCTACACAATTGTGGCCAACGCTTGAAACGAAAAAAATTAAAAACCTCTATACTGCCGGTCAGATCAACGGCACGTCTGGATATGAAGAAGCAGCAGGTCAAGGACTGATGGCAGGTATCAATGCAGCACGCCGAGCAAAAGGGGAAGATGAAGTCGTTCTTAGCCGTTCAGACGCTTACATCGGTGTGCTCATCGATGATTTAGTGACAAAAGGAACAAATGAACCATATCGTCTCCTCACATCTCGTGCAGAATACCGCCTCTTATTGCGTCATGACAATGCCGATCTTCGTTTAACGGACCTGGCACACCAAATTGGACTCGTTTCTGATGAACGTCACGCACGCTTTACAGCGAAAAAAGAAGCGATTGAAAACGAATTGAACCGACTTCGTTCGATCATTATTAAGCCGAATGAAATGACGCAAGAATTGATTCGTTCGGTAGGTGGTAGTGAACTAAAAGATGGAATTCGTGCAACGGATCTTTTGAAACGCACAGAGATGAACTATGACTTGGTTGCGCAACTTGTTCCTTCTGAAGTTGAATTAACGGAAGATATTAAAGAACAGATTGAAATCCAAGTGAAATACGAGGGGTATATTGAAAAGTCTCTTCAACAGGTCGATAAACTGAAGAAGATGGAAAATAAAAAAATCCCTGAACAGATTGATTACGATGCCATCTCAGGACTGGCAACTGAAGCACGTCAAAAATTAAAAGAAGTCTTGCCGCTTTCCATTGCTCAAGCTTCTCGTATTTCTGGTGTCAATCCGGCAGACATCTCGATCCTTCTTGTTTACATTGAACAAGGTCGAATCGCGAAAGTCTCAAGCTAAGGAGAACTCCCATGAATGAACAACAATTTATAGACGCCCTCGCTGAAAAGGGCATTCATCTAACAGACCATCAAATCAAGCAGTTCCATACCTATTTTGAACTGCTTGTGGAGTGGAATGAGAAGATGAACTTAACGGCTATTACAGATCAACAAGATGTGTATCTAAAACACTTTTACGATTCCATTTCTGCTGCTTTTTACGTCGATTTTTCACAGTCACTTACTGTGTGTGATGTAGGCGCTGGAGCCGGATTTCCAAGTTTACCTATGAAAATTTGTTTCCCAGAAATGCGTGTCACAATTGTCGATTCCCTGAACAAACGTATCTCGTTCTTACAGCATTTAAGTAAAGAGCTAGGTCTTGAACAGGTGGAATTCGTTCACGCCCGTGCTGAGGAATTTGGTCAACAGCCGAAGTATCGAGAAGCATTTGATGTCGTGACTGCACGAGCAGTCGCACGTCTTTCAGTTCTTGCAGAACTATGCGTGCCACTTGTCAAAGTGGGTGGGCGATTTGTTGCCATGAAAGCCGCATCTGCTCAAGATGAACTGAAGGATGCGAAAAAAGCACTTCAAACTCTTGGTGCGGAAAAGGCCGACCAATTTGATTTCCAGTTACCAGTGGAAGAAAGTAATCGCACCATTTATGTATTTGCCAAAACAAAAACAACACCAAAGAAGTATCCACGAAAACCGGGCACACCGAATAAAAGTCCCATTCAGTAAAATTGTTCCACGTGAAACATTTAATCTTCTGCCCATTTGTGATAGATTAGTTAGAGAAGGTGGTGCACAGTGCGATGAAAAGTCCTTTTTCCAGACTCTTCGGCGGAACGGATAAAGAGAAAGAGAAACCGACCGTAACGGAAGCCGCAGCTTCGACAGCAGTGGAAGAAGTGGTACAAGTTCCTATAGAGAAGGTTGTTCCTAACAAATACCAACCGCGTACGGTTTTTGACGATACCAAGATAGAGGAGCTTGCGCGGACCATTCGGACGCATGGCGTCATTCAACCGATTGTTCTTCGAGAGATAGCAGAAGGCCAGTATGAAATCATTGCAGGGGAGCGTCGCTACCGAGCGATGAAGAAACTGGAATGGATTGAAGTTCCCGCAATCGTTCGAAATTTATCCGATAAAGAAACGGCTTCTGTGGCATTAATCGAGAATTTACAACGGGAAGAATTAACCGCCATTGAAGAGGCACTTGCCTACCAGCAACTGATTGAACTCCATGAATTAACACAAGAAGCACTGGCTCAGCGCTTAGGGAAAGGCCAATCGACTGTCGCAAACAAGATACGTCTATTGAAGCTTCCACAAGAAGTGCAGCAAGCTATTTTAAATAAAGAGTTGTCTGAACGTCATGCACGAGCCCTTATGAAAATAAAAGAAGAGCCTGTTCAGCTAGCATTAGTAAAAGAAATCATTACAGAACAACTCAGCGTGAAACAAGTAGAAGAACGAATTGTTGCGATGCAACAAGAAGAACTACCTGCTGAGAAAAAACCTTTAAAACCACGTCGTAAGCATGTCAATAAAGATGTACGTATTGCATTAAACACATTAAAACATTCGTTATCGATGATATCAAAAAGTGGTATTGATTTTGAAACACAAGAAGAAGATCGAGAAGATTACTACCAAATGGTCATTAAAATACCTAAACGCAAATAAATAAAACAATCCCGAGAGCAGAACTTCATCTGGCTTTTGGGGTTTTTTATTAGAAAATTTGCTATTGTAACCTACATGTCATACTAAAAACAGAAAAATTTGATAGAATGAAAGAGATGAGAGAAGAAAGAAGGTGCAAGTGTGGGAAGAATTATCGCCATAGCCAATCAAAAAGGCGGAGTAGGGAAGACCACTACATCCGTTAACCTCAGTGCCTGCCTTGCATATTTGGGCAAAAAGGTTTTGTTGGTAGATATAGATCCTCAAGGAAATGCTTCTAGTGGGGTCGGCGTAAATAAAGGAGAAGTCGATCAGTGTATTTATGACGTATTGATTGATGATGTACCCGTGAAAGACATTATTGTGGAAACAAAAGTAGAGAACCTACATATTGTACCTGCAACGATTTCCTTAGCAGGCGCCGAAATTGAACTCGTGTCTACGATTTCCAGAGAGGTGCGTTTGAAACGGTCTCTTGAAGAAGTCAGCCCGTATTATGATTTCGTAATCATTGATTGTCCGCCGTCTCTCGGCTTATTAACGATCAATTCACTAACTGCCTCTGATGCCATTATTATCCCGGTACAGTGCGAGTTCTATGCATTAGAAGGACTTAGTCAGCTCCTCAGTACCATCCGTCTTGTTCAAAAGCATTTAAATAAACAATTGGCCATTGATGGTGTGTTGCTGACGATGTTTGATGCACGGACGAACTTAGGGATTCAAGTCGTTGAAGAAGTGAAAAAATACTTTCAAGATAAAGTCTATACAACGATTATTCCACGAAATGTGCGACTCTCTGAAGCGCCAAGTCATGGAGAGCCGATCATTATTTACGATCCAAAATCACGGGGTGCCGAAGTGTACCTGGAACTTGCGAAGGAAGTGATTAAGCATGGCTAAAGGATTGGGGAAGGGCATTAATGCACTATTTCCAGGAGAAGACCGAAATACAGAAGAACGCGTCGAACAAGTTGACCTGAAACTAATCAAACCAAATCCTTATCAACCGCGTAAAATTTTTGATCAGCAGGCGCTCGAGGAATTAAGTGCTTCAATCAAAGAACATGGGGTACTTCAACCCATCATGTTACGCAAAAAAGGAGCAAAATTTGAGATTGTGGTGGGAGAACGTCGATTCCGCGCCTCACAACTGGCTGGTTTAAAAGAAATCCCAGCGGTCGTTCGCAGTCTAGACGACCAGGAAATGATGGAACTGGCGATTCTAGAAAACTTGCAGCGCGAAGACTTAACGGCAATCGAAGAAGCGGAAGCGTATCAGAAATTGATGGATACCCTTGAATTGACACAAGAGCAACTTGCGTTCCGTCTAGGGAAAAGTCGTCCTCATATCGCCAACCATTTGCGATTACTCGTCCTTCCGGAAGAAGCAAAACAGGCCCTCTCAGAAGGTCATATTTCCATGGGCCATGGAAAAGCGTTGCTTGGTCTAAAAAAGAAAAAGAACATTCCATTGATTTTAGAAAAGACGAAACGGGAACAATTGAATGTTCGTCAGTTAGAATCGTTGGTGCAGCGTTTGAATGAAAATGTTCCACGTGAAACAATTACAAAAGACAAGAAAGATATTTTCACCCTCGAAAAAGAATCCGAATTGCGTGAACGTTTTGGCACAGCAGTGAAGATTGTCCCTTCGAAAGATCAGAAGAAGGGGAAAATTGAAATTGATTTTTACTCCAAAGAAGACCTCGAGCGGATTTTGGAACTGCTTGAAACATAATGCATGAACAACCTATTCCACACGTGAGGGAATAGGTTTCCTTTTTATGTAGCAACTAGAGAGGGTAGTATACGAAAAGTAGGGATGACACGTGGTATTGTGGGGAACATTGATAAATGCAGGATTGATTATACTAGGAGCGATTTTAGGTCGTTTATTAAAAGGCATTCCTGAACGGATGAAAGAAACGGTCATGTATGCCATTGGTCTCTTAGTTGCCGTGATGGGCATTCAAATGTCTCTAGAGAGCACCAACTTTCTCATCGTTATTATCAGTCTAGTAATAGGGGCGGTTCTCGGTGAATGGTGGGATCTGGATAAACAACTGAATCGACTCGGTCAATGGTTGGAACGAAAGATGAGTCGAGGGGGACAAGAAGGGGCCATTGCGCAAGGATTTGTCACAGCGACACTCATTTTCGTTATCGGAGCCATGGGCGTCTTAGGCGCGTTAAATAGCGGTCTCCGGAATGACCATGAACTGCTCATTAGTAAAGGAATTATTGATGGATTTACGTCCATCCTTTTATCCGCAACTCTTGGCATCGGTGTGCTGTTGTCAGCAATACCGGTATTTATCTATCAAGGGAGCATCGCGTTATTTGCCACTCAGATCACACGCCTCGTACCCGATGAAGCCATGACACTTTTTTTAAGTGAAATGACTGCAACGGGTGGCATCATGATTCTGGCCATTGGTTTCAACCTGATTGGAATAACCAAAGTACGCGTGGCTAATTTGCTGCCAAGTCTGTTAGTTGTAGCTCTGTATGTGGCTTGGACGTTTGCTGTGTAGAACAATAACGATGCCAGGCGAGAAACAGGGCATTCGCGACAACACGTGCAAGGTCCTGTGTATGAAGAAGACGCGTCGTCTGAAGTGTTTCGATGCTGTCGCCATGCAAATGATTCACAATCACTTTTATGTTGTATTCACCAATAGCGGGAAGCTCTTTCTGGACAGCTTTGCCTGGCCATAGAGGTCCCTTTTCTAGTAAAATGTCACCGATTGCATAATGATGTCCTAGACAGGCGTCAATGGCAACAATTGGCCCTGTGGTTTGAGAATCGTTTAAATGACTAACAACTGTAGGTAAGTTCAGTGCATGCACAGGCGTTTCTAACGTTCCGATTATCGGAAAAGGAAAACTTTTGTACAACGATAAGAATGAACCAGTAAGCGGGCCGAGTGAATCACCCGTTGAACGATCTGTACCAATACAAAGGAATACCATGTCAGGATCATGAAATGGAAGATGCTCGAGAAAGGCTGAACTGAGTTTCCAAATCACACCTTGTTGCTCATAATGAATCGAATAGAGTGGTTTTTTCATAGGGGGGACCACCTTTCACAAGTAAGTTCTATCAGTGTATGTAACGTACACAAATTTATTCATCAAATAGAGGAGGTTCTCTATGAATTTCAATCGAATGTGGGAGCGAACTGTGGAGTTCGTTGTAAATGAAGCGCTGTGGATTAGTGTGGGAATGGCGATGCTCAAGATTTTGGTGATTCTCGTCTTGATGGCCATTGTAGTGAAGGTCGGGAAGAAAGCCATCGAACGTGTAATGGTTTTACGTTCGAAGACACCCATTGGGTATACCGAGCGTAGACAGAACACTCTGATTAAGTTACTTCAAAATGGTCTCACGTATATCGTGTACTTCGCAGGGGTTTTAGCCATTCTTTCTGCAGTGAGTATCAACGTAGTTGGACTGCTGGCTGGGGCAGGGATTGCAGGTCTTGCCATTGGTTTCGGTGCACAGAGTTTGGTGAAAGATATCATCACAGGATTTTTCATCATCTTTGAAGATCAATTCGGTGTAGGCGATACGGTGATGATCAATCAATCGAACGGTACTGTTCAAGAAATCGGGTTACGAACAACGAAGATTAAAACGTATACGGGTGAACTGCATATCATTCCAAACGGAAACATTTCTGAAGTCATCAACTACTCTGTTTACAACTCGCTCATTATGGTCGATGTATCTGTCGCCTATGAATCGGACGTAGATGAAGTAGAACGTTTGATCAATGTATTCTTAGATGGAGCAGAAGAAAAGTATCCGGAACTTGTGAAACGTCCGGACCTACTAGGTGTGCAGGCACTGGGTACTTCAGATGTCGTCATGCGAATTGCTGCAGAAACCCTTCCGATGAATCACTTTAAAGTGGGACGTATGATTCGCCGGGATATCAAACGATTCCTTGAAGAGCACAATATTGAAATTCCGTATCAGAAAATGGTGGTCTTTGAACAGAAAGCCGGAGGAGGAAGCACGAATGCAACCAAGTAAAGAGTTTCATTTGAATGACGTGGTGGAGATGAAGAAACAGCACCCTTGTGGAACGAATGCCTGGAAGGTCATCCGGATGGGAGCCGATATCCGTATCAAATGTGAAGGGTGCGGACACAGCGTCATGATTCCAAGACGTGATTTCGAGAAGAAGATGAAGAAGGTACTGGTTCATCACGAGGAACAATAGACAGAGCATGGTAAAATCAGTATAATTGGTAAGTTGAATAAAGAAAGGCAGGAGAACCTATGGCGTTAACAGCTGGAATTGTTGGATTGCCGAACGTCGGTAAATCTACACTATTTAATGCAATTACGAAAGCAGGCGCACTTGCAGCAAATTATCCATTCGCGACGATTGATCCGAACGTTGGAATTGTTGAAGTACCTGATGCACGTTTAGATAAATTGACTGAGATGGTTGAACCAAAGAAGACTGTTCCGACAGCATTTGAATTTACCGATATCGCAGGTATCGTAGAAGGCGCTTCAAAAGGGGAAGGTCTTGGAAACAAGTTCCTTTCTCACATCCGCGAAGTAGATGCGATCTGTCAGGTCGTTCGTTGTTTCGTAGATGAGAATGTGACACACGTCGCAGGAAAGGTCGATCCGATTGCTGATATCGAAGTCATCAATCTGGAACTGATCTTAGCGGACCTTGAAAGTGTTGATAAGCGTTTGCAACGCGTCGGTAAGATGGCGAAGCAAAAAGACAAAGAGGCTCTTATTGAAGAGCCTGTGTTATCGAAACTGAAGGAAGCATTCGAAGCAGGGCATTCTGCTCGTTCTGTGGAACTATCAGATGATGAATTAAAAGTTATCAAAGGTCTTCACTTATTGACAATCAAACCAATGCTTTATGTAGCGAACGTATCGGAAGACGACATCATGGACGGCGGCTCGAACGAGTACGTTGAAAAAGTTCGTGAGTTTGCTGCAGCGGAAGGCGCTGAAGTAATTGTGATCTGTGCGAAGATCGAAGAAGAGATGGCAGCTCTTGAAGATGACGAGAAAGCAATGTTCTTAGAAGAGCTAGGCATTGAAGAGTCGGGTCTTGACCAAATGATCAAAGCTTCGTACAGCTTACTTGGGTTAGCTACATATTTCACAGCTGGTGTTCAAGAAGTACGCGCGTGGACGTTCCGTAAAGGAATGAAAGCACCACAATGTGCAGGTGTCATTCACTCGGACTTCGAACGCGGATTCATCCGTGCAGAGACGGTTGCGTATGATGACTTAGTCGAAGCAGGCTCTATGCCAGCAGCGAAAGAGGCTGGAAAAGTGCGCTCAGAAGGAAAAGAATATGTGGTACAAGACGGCGACGTCATGTTGTTCCGTTTTAACGTGTAACTAAAAAAGTGTTTCTCAGTCCAAATAGCTGGGAAACTCTTTTTTTTTATTCATTGCAATCCACTTCCCAATATGATACAATTCATTGATGTGAGTAATACAATTACTTGCTCCTTGCCGGCGTCAAAACCGGCCAAAGTCCATAGGGAGGTGCAGAATAGATGAGACAGTACGAATTAATGTACATTATCCAGCCAGCAATCGAAGACGAGGCGAAGAAAGCTCTAGTTGAGCGTTTCAACGAAATCCTTACTTCTAACGGCGCTGAGATCATCGAATCAAAAGAGTGGGGTAAACGCCGCTTAGCTTATGAAATCAACGACTTGCGTGAAGGTTTCTACCAAATCGTTAAAGTAAATGCAGATTCTAAAGCAATCGATGAGTATACACGTCTAGCTAACATCAATGAAGACATTATCCGTCACATTGCTGTTCGCGTTGACGAGAAATAAGAATTCAACGATCGCTGATGAGGGAGGTTTGCACACATGATTAACCGAGTTGTACTAGTAGGCAGATTGACGAAAGATCCGGAGCTGCGTTACACACCAAACGGAATTGCCGTGGCACGTTTTACTCTTGCAGTAAACCGTACATTTTCAAGCCAGTCTGGTGAACGTGAAGCAGATTTTATAAACTGTGTTGTTTGGCGCAAACAAGCTGAAAACACGGCAAACTTCTTGAAAAAAGGAAGTCTTGCTGGCGTGGAAGGCCGCATCCAAACAGGAAGCTATGAAGGACAAGACGGCAAGCGTGTATACACAACAGAAGTCGTTGCAGACAGCGTGCAGTTCCTAGAACCACGTAATGCATCTGGCGGAGGCGAGCGCGGACAACAAGCTGCTCCTTACGGAAATGCACCGCAATCGAATTACAACAATAATTCTAATCAGTATGGTTCAAACCAACCATCGAATCAGCAAAATTATACCCGTATGGACGATGACCCATTTGCAAGCAGCGGGCCAATCGAAGTCTCTGACGACGATCTACCGTTCTAAGAATCGGCATCTCTTACGGATTACTTGATAACGAAAAAGGAGGCAACCAATATGGCACCACGTCGCGGAGGCAAACGACGCCGTAAAGTTTGTTACTTCACTAGCAACAACATCACTCACATCGATTACAAAGATGTAGATTTGTTGAAAAAATTCGTGTCTGAGCGTGGAAAAATTCTTCCACGTCGTGTGACAGGAACTAGCGCGAAGTATCAACGCAAACTTACACGTGCGATCAAAGTATCTCGTATCATGGCTCTATTACCATTTACAGCTGAAGAGAGATAAGATACCACACACACCTGTCGGATTTTCCGGCAGGTGTTTTTCTATAAAGTGAAGAGGATGTGCTGGGTAAGGCTGGATAAGATAGAAAGACTCCAGATGCTCTAACCTCTATAGTAATGAGATAAGGGAATAGGCAGGGATCTGGAGTCAAAATACTCTAGATTCTTGCCTATTCTTCTTCAAACTGGTGCGCAGACAAAGCGAAGAACGGACTGGGGAGGCAAGCTAGTGCGAATACTGTCTCAACTGGTGCGAATACCAGCCCAACTGGTGCGGGGATAAAGCGAAGAACGGACTGGGGAGCCCAACTGGTGCGAATATCGCCCCAGCTAGTGCGAATCCCAGCCCAACTCGTGCGTTTCACCATACTAGCAAACAACATGAGCGGATGAACCATCCAACCGTCTCATCTCCATTTAAAACCAATAGTGGGGAAGATCTTCCTAGCAAGGGCTTTAGTATTCTCCTCTGAAGTGGCTCTCTATTTTTTTTTACCCGTGACCGGGCAAAGCGTATCCTACGCTAATATGATAAACTAAAAGGGAAATCTAGAAAGAAGGAAGGGTCCTATGCAACAAGAAACATCACCCGTATGGAAGCATGGACTGACGGCTTGGCTCGTCTTTGTGGGTCTGACCATATTCTCCGTGTATCTTCCTGCACTCGCACTCGTGGGCTTGCTGCTCTCCGTAATTCCGATTGCGTGGTTCCGTGCAAAGCATTCACGAAACTCAACATTTCTCCTCGTTGTGTTCAGTCTGATTGCCGCTGTGTTACTTGGCAGTTACCCAGGTCTCTTTGTCGCCATGGTCACTGTACCTATCGGCTTTATCATTGGAGACGGACTTGCACGACGTCAATCTAAAGTGTATCTCTTTATTTCTACAGCCATTGTCTTAATGCTCACATCCGTCATGCAACTCGCTCTCACGCAATTTCTATTTTCAATTAATTTAATTGAAGAAGGAATTGATCAACTACGGGCATCTTACATACAAGTAGGAGAAATGATGGAAAGTGTCGGTCAGTTGCCGAATGACTTTGATGAAATTGTGAGAACCAGCTTACAAACATTCTCACTGGTATTACCAGGGTATTTTATTGCCATGATGTTTGTGGCGGCTCTTGTGTATATTTCGGTTGCATTACCCATTCTGCGCAAACTGAAAGTACCTGTTCCACGCTTTGCGGCATTTCGTCATTTTCAATTGCCGCGTGCAGTGATATGGTATTATTTAATCGTATCGCTATTGTCTTTATTCGCGGTATTTGAAGCCGGTTCATTTGGTGAGATGATTCTCGTCAATGCCGTATTCATCTTCCGTGCCCTGCTCTTTTTACAGGGGATTTCACTGGTGCACTTCTACTTCCATCACCAAAGCTGGCCGAAATGGGGCGCGATTGCGACAACCATTGTGTTGATCCCGTTCTATTCCATTGTGGTCATTATCGGTGTCATTGATTTAGGATTCCGTTTACGTGCGTATATCGCTGCCAGTCCAAAAAAGTAAGGAGTTGAACAAGCTTGGCCACATTCTTTCGGAAACGACCGATGCGGTATAGTGTGATTTTGTTTGCGGTCCTAGGAATCACAGCCACTGTTGTGTTTTCGGTACAATCGTTTTTGGTCGGCATCGTTTTTGGACTCCTTGTCGTGGCTGTCACCCTGTATGCATGGTCGACAGAGAACCGCGTCTATCAGGAAACAGAGAAGCATATTGAAACGATGTCATATAGGCTAAAGAAAGTAGGGGAGGAAGCCCTCCTTGAAATGCCTATTGGAATTGTTCTCCTCAATGATCATCACGTCATTGAATGGGCAAACCCCTATATGACGAAACAGATGCCACAAGACACATTGATTGGCCTGAATGTGCACGAACTCTCCGAACAAATTCCGGAAGTGCTCAGTTCCGACGAAATCAATGATACGACGGTAGAAATAGGAGACCATAACTTTAGAGTCTTCTATAAACCGGATGAAAAATTACTTTACTTCTTTGACGTAACGGAGCAAGTGGAGATTGAAACGCTCTACTACGGCGACCGGACCGTCATCGGAATTTTATTTATCGATAACTATGATGAAATCACGCAAGGAATGGATGATCAGATCCGAGGTCAGCTCAATAGCTTGATTACCTCTACCGTCAATGCATGGGGAGCGGAATTTGGGATCTTTGTGAAGCGTGTGGCTTCCGACCGGTTTATCGCCGTCCTTAATGAATCCATTCTATTAACGTTAGAGAAAAACAAATTCAGCATCTTGGATGAAATCCGAGAAGTGACGACGCAATTTGGTCATGGCGTGACACTCAGTGCGGGAGTCGGGACATCGTCGACCTCTCTTGTTGAGCTAGGCGAGCTTGCCCAGTCGAGTCTTGACCTCGTTCTTGGACGAGGCGGTGACCAAGTCGCCATTAAACAGGCGGACGGAAAAGTGAAGTTCTATGGAGGGAAAACCAATCCTGTAGAGAAACGCACACGCATCCGGGCTCGCGTCATTTCTCATGCCCTGCGAGATTTGATTCAAGACAGTGACCAAGTGCTCGTGATGGGCCACAGGTTGCCTGATATGGACTCCATAGGAGCAGCTGTTGGCGTACGAAAAATGGCCGAGATGAATCAGGTCGATGGCTATGTCGTCATCGATTTTCAAGAGCTCGATAAGAGTGTCATTCGCTTAATGGATGAAATTAAGCAAAATGAGGCCCTTTACTCGCGTTTTATCTCACCCGAAGAGGCTATGAACCGAATGACGGAAAAAACGCTTCTCGTGGTCGTGGATACGCATAAACCGAGTCTTGTGATTGACGACCGCCTCTTGCAGCGTGCAGAAAAAGTCGTCGTCATTGACCATCACCGTCGAGGCGAAGAATTTATTGAAAATACACTGCTCGTTTACTTAGAGCCATATGCATCGTCTACTGCTGAGCTTGTGACGGAACTTATCGAGTACCAGCCAAAGCATGACAAGCTGACGATGTTGGAAGCGACATCGATGCTCGCAGGAATTACCGTCGATACAAAGAGTTTCACGCTCCGAACAGGAGCACGAACGTTTGAAGCAGCTTCATACTTGCGTACGAACGGGGCGGATACGGTCCTTGTTCAAAGCTTGTTAAAAGAAGATCTGGACACGTACGTAGAGCGTGCAAAAATCATACAGTCAGTGGAATTCTATCATGAGGGAGTAGCGATTGCGCATGCCCCTGAAAATGAAATATATAGCCAAATCCTACTTGCGCAGACAGCAGACATTCTCCTTACGATGAGTAATGTGCAAGCGTCATTTGTCATTGGACGCCGCGATGAGTCCAATGTGGGCATCAGCGCACGTTCACTCGGCAACGTCAATGTGCAACTCGTCATGGAGAACCTAGGTGGAGGCGGGCATTTAACCAATGCGGCCACACTGCTTGAAAACACCACCATTGCAGATGCGATTGAGCAAGTAAAAGAAAGTATAGACCGGACTATGCAAGGAGGAAATGAACAATGAAAGTCGTATTCTTAAAAGATGTTAAAGGAAAAGGGAAAAAAGGCGAAATCAAAAATGTAGCAGACGGCTACGCGCACAACTTCCTTATTAAAAATGGCTACGCAGTAGAAGCCACAAGTTCTGCTCTATCAGCAGTAGAAGGTCAAAAGAAGTTAACAGAGAAGCAAGCAGCACAAGAACTTGCGGATGCTAATGCTCTGAAAGAGAAATTAGAAGCGGTGACAGTGGAATTAAAAGCAAAGTCTGGAGCAGACGGTCGCCTGTTCGGATCTGTCACTACAAAGCAAGTCGCAACAGCTCTTGAAAAAGTTCATGGCATGAAGATTGATAAACGCAAAATGGAACTGGAGGATGCGATTCGCACATTAGGCTACACGAACGTACCAGTCAAACTACACCAGGATGTTACGGCTACTTTAAAAGTCCACGTAACGGAAGAGTAAGGAGCGAAAAAGATGAGCGAGCCGTTCATGGACAGAGTTCCACCCCATAATCATGAAGCTGAGCAATCGGTGATCGGCGCCATCTTTCTAGAACCGCCGGCGCTGATTACAGCGGCTGAAGTGCTGGTGCCGGAAGATTTCTATCGTACTGCGCATCAACGCATCTTCCAGACGATGATACGCCTCAGTGACCAAGGGAAAGCCATTGATGTGGTCACGGTAACAGAGGAGTTATCAGCGAAAAAAGAACTGGAAGACGTCGGCGGGATTGCGTATTTAAGTGAACTTGCCAATGCGGTACCAACTGCTGCGAACATCGTGTACTATGCACGTATCGTGGAAGAGAAAGCGTTGCTGCGTCGTCTTATCCGCGTCGCGACCAGCATCGTGGAAGACGGATTTACCCGCGAAGACGAAGTAGCCGCTGTGTTATCGGAAGCGGAGAAGAAGATGATGGACGTCTCCAGTCGGAAAAACGCAGGAGACTTTCAAAATATCAAAGATGTTTTGGTTCAGACGTACGATAACATCGAACAGTTGCATTCCCGTAAAGGGGACATCACGGGTGTACCGACCGGGTTCCGTGACCTCGACCGGATCACAGCTGGCTTCCAGCGCAATGACCTGATCATTGTGGCAGCCCGTCCTTCAGTAGGTAAGACAGCATTTGCCTTAAACGTGGCGCAGAATGTTGCGACAAAGACAGATGAGAACGTAGCGATCTTTAGTCTTGAGATGGGCGCAGAGCAGCTCGTCATGCGTATGCTCTGTGCAGAAGGCAACATCGATGCGCAGGTGCTGCGTACAGGTGCTCTGACCAACGAAGACTGGAAGAAGCTGACGATGGCCATGGGAAGTCTATCAAACGCCGGTATCTTCATTGATGATACGCCAGGGATCCGCGTGACAGAGATTCGTGCAAAGTGTCGTCGTCTAAAACAAGAATACGGTCTTGGCATGATCCTGATTGATTACCTGCAGCTCATCCAAGGGTCCGGAGGAAAAGGTGAGAACCGTCAACAAGAAGTATCGGAAATCTCGCGTTCGTTAAAAGCCCTCGCTCGTGAGCTTCAGGTGCCTGTGATTGCCTTGTCTCAGCTCTCCCGTGGTGTAGAGCAGCGACAAGACAAGCGTCCAATGATGTCCGATCTGCGTGAATCCGGATCGATTGAGCAGGATGCCGATATCGTGTCGTTCTTATACCGGGAAGATTACTATGACAAAGAGACAGAAAACCAGAATATGATTGAAATCATCATTGCGAAGCAGCGGAATGGCCCGACAGGTACGGTGACTCTCGCGTTCGTCAAAGAGTTCAACAAGTTCGTCAATATTGACTGGAGTCAACATGCGGCTCCTCCGGCTTCCTAAGGGAAGTCGGTTTTTTTATAGTCTAAATGAGGAAATTCTATGGAAAGTCTGACATCAATCAACTTAAAAGCGAACATTAAATTAATTGATTATCATTTTGTTCGTTTTTTATTCAAATTTTGATTGACGTGAATACGATACGCTGATACACTTATACTGTTTGAAATAGGACACACAGTGTCTAGCGGAGGTGCTGATTATGCCATCAGTCGTAGTTGTAGGAACCCAGTGGGGAGACGAAGGAAAAGGGAAGATTACCGATTTCCTATCAGAGAACTCAGAAGTGATTGCACGTTACCAAGGCGGGAACAATGCAGGTCATACCATCATCTTTGGTGGAGAGACGTATAAGCTGCACTTGATTCCATCAGGTATTTTCTATAAAGATAAAATTTCAGTGATCGGAAACGGAATGGTTGTGGATCCGAAAGCACTGGTGAAAGAGTTAAAAGGTCTTCATGAACGTGGAGTCAGCACAGACAACCTGCGTATCTCGAATCGCGCACACGTCATCCTTCCTTATCACTTGAAGCAAGATGAAGTAGAAGAAGCACGTCGTGGGGCAAACAAGATCGGGACAACAGGTAAGGGAATTGGCCCTGCTTACATGGATAAAGCCGCACGTGTCGGAATCCGTATGGCAGACCTACTCGATTATGAAACATTCAAAGAGAAACTAGCGAACAACTTAGCCGAGAAGAACCGCATGTTTGAAAAGTTCTATGAAACAGAAGGCTTTGAATTAGAAGCCATCTTAGAAGAATACTATGCGTACGGACAAGAGATTGAAAAGTACGTAACCGATACATCGAAAGTGTTAAATGATGCGCTCGACGAAGGCCGTCGTGTATTATTCGAAGGCGCACAAGGGGTTATGTTAGATATCGACCAAGGAACCTATCCATTTGTGACCTCTTCCAATCCAGTAGCTGGTGGCGTGACCATCGGAGCGGGTGTCGGCCCTACACAGATTTCTCACGTTGTCGGTGTATGTAAAGCCTATACGTCTCGAGTCGGTGACGGACCGTTCCCGACAGAATTGTTTGACGCTGTGGGAGACCGTATCCGTGAAGTCGGAAAAGAGTACGGGACAACGACAGGACGTCCACGCCGAATCGGGTGGTTTGATTCTGTCGTCGTCCGCCACGCACGCCGGGTCAGCGGATTGACAGACCTTACCGTTAACTCGATTGATGTATTAAGTGGGTTAGATACAGTGAAGATTTGTACAGCGTATCGTTACAAAGGGGAACTCATCACTGAGTATCCAGCTAACCTACGCATGCTGGCAGACTGTGAACCCGTCTATGAGGAAATGCCAGGTTGGTCAGAAGACGTCACGAAGTGCAAGTCACTAGACGAGCTTCCGGACAATGCCCGTCATTACTTGGAGCGTATTGCGCAACTGACAGGCGTACAAATTTCCATTTTCTCTGTCGGACCAGATCGGACGCAAACGAATATTGTCACAAGTGTTTGGCGCTAAACTAATGACACCCCCCCTGTCCTTTAAAGGATAGGGGGTATTTTTGTAATCTGAATACCCCCTGCAATGCAGGGGGTTCCTGAGAGCTTTCAGCTATGGACAAAAAAATCC
>NZ_JBHSEF010000003.1:0-2029 GCF_042649045.1 Chryseomicrobium palamuruense
CCGCGGCTGCTGGCACGTAGTTAGCCGTGGCTTTCTAATGAGGTACCGTCAAGGTACCGGCAGTTACTCCGGTACTTGTTCTTCCCTCACAACAGAGTTTTACGATCCGAGAACCTTCTTCACTCACGCGGCGTTGCTCCATCAGACTTTCGTCCATTGTGGAAGATTCCCTACTGCTGCCTCCCGTAGGAGTCTGGGCCGTGTCTCAGTCCCAGTGTGGCCGATCACCCTCTCAGGTCGGCTACGCATCGTCGCCTTGGTGAGCCGTTACCTCACCAACTAGCTAATGCGCCGCGGGCCCATCCTGTAGTGACAGCCGAGACCGTCTTTCAACATCAGACCATGAGGTCCGATGGATTATTCGGTATTAGCCCCGGTTTCCCGGAGTTATCCCAATCTACAGGGCAGGTTGCCCACGTGTTACTCACCCGTCCGCCGCTGAATCAGAAGGAGCAAGCTCCTTCATCATCCGCTCGACTTGCATGTATTAGGCACGCCGCCAGCGTTCGTCCTGAGCCAGGATCAAACTCTCCATAATAGAGAACTTAATATAAGCTCTAGTTAGTTGCTGGCATCAAACTTGATGTCCGTTTTGAACGTCCATCGCCTCCCGTTAAAGGAAGTGACTTGGTTCGGTTTTTGTCGTCCGCACCCAACGGGGGTCGGGTCGGCGACTTGTATATCTTGACGTCTTGCATGTTCAGTTTTCAATGTTCATGGTGGAGCCTAGCGGGATCGAACCGCTGACCTCCTGCGTGCAAGGCAGGCGCTCTCCCAGCTGAGCTAAGGCCCCATGTTCGGCTTACAATACGCATCGCAATTCTTCCTCGAACTGCTCGTGTCTTGAAACCTCTGAGTAGGATGAAAAGTATAAATGGTCGAGAAGACAGGATTCGAACCTGCGACCCCTTGGTCCCAAACCAAGTGCTCTACCAAGCTGAGCTACTTCTCGTATTATGGCGCGCCCGAGAGGACTCGAACCTCTAACCGCTTGATTCGTAGTCAAGTACTCTATCCAATTGAGCTACGGGCGCATACTATCTAGTTGAAAAGTGGTGCCGAGGACCGGAATCGAACCGGTACGGTAGTCACCTACCGCAGGATTTTAAGTCCTGTGCGTCTGCCAGTTCCGCCACCCCGGCAAGGGTGTAAAAAGGCAAAAAATAATGGAGCGGAAGACGAGGTTCGAACTCGCGACCCCCACCTTGGCAAGGTGGTGTTCTACCACTGAACTACTTCCGCTTTATGAAAATGGTGCGGGTGAAGGGAGTCGAACCCCCACGCCTTGCGGCGCTAGATCCTAAGTCTAGTGCGTCTGCCAGTTCCGCCACACCCGCATATTCATAAAAAATGGTGAGCCATGAAGGACTCGAACCTTCGACCCTCTGATTAAAAGTCAGATGCTCTACCAACTGAGCTAATGGCTCTCAAAGTGGTGCCGGCGAAAGGACTTGAACCCTCAACCTACTGATTACAAGTCAGTTGCTCTACCAGTTGAGCTACACCGGCACTCCGAGAAAAAATGGTGGAGGATGACGGGATCGAACCGCCGACCCCCTGCTTGTAAGGCAGGTGCTCTCCCAGCTGAGCTAATCCTCCATTGCCTAGCGACGTCCTACTCTCACAGGGGGAGACCCCCAACTACCATCGGCGCTGAAGAGCTTAACTTCCGTGTTCGGTATGGGAACGGGTGTGACCTCTTCGCTATCGTCACTAGACTACGTATTCATTTGAAAGACAAGTTTTATTATACCAACTCTGAGCCGTTTGGCAAGTGGATTCGATAATTTATTTGTTCTCTCAAAACTGGATAGAACTTCATTGATTGTGTCGATGTAATCGAGTTCTGGCTCCTAGAAATACACACCATAAGCCATCAGCCCCATCGAGGCAAAGGACGCCTCACTGTGTCTGCTGTCTTCTGTCGGAATTTCTGGACAGTCGCCGCCACATCTAATATTTGGTTAAGTCCTCGATCGATTAGTATTCGTCAGCTCCACACGTCGCCGTGCTTCCACCCCGAACCTAT
>NZ_JBHSEF010000004.1:0-2598 GCF_042649045.1 Chryseomicrobium palamuruense
GGATTTTTTTGTCCATAGCTGAAAGCTCTCAGGAACCCCCTGCATTGCAGGGGGTATTCAGATTACAAAAAGAAAAAAACACTCTCTTCTCGAAAGAAGAGAGTGTTTTCTGATGACCCCTACGGGATTCGAACCCGTGTTACCGCCGTGAAAGGGCGGTGTCTTAACCGCTTGACCAAGGGGCCAATCCATATGGCGGAGAAGGAGGGATTTGAACCCTCGCGCCGGTTGCCCGACCTACACCCTTAGCAGGGGCGCCTCTTCAGCCACTTGAGTACTTCCCCATAATGGCTCCGAAGGCAGGACTCGAACCTGCGACCTGCCGGTTAACAGCCGGATGCTCTACCAACTGAGCTACTTCGGAATAACATGGTGGGCCTAAATGGACTCGAACCATCGACCTCACGCTTATCAGGCGTGCGCTCTAACCAGCTGAGCTATAGGCCCATTGTTGGAGCGGGTGAAGGGAATCGAACCCTCATCACCAGCTTGGAAGGCTGGGGTTTTACCACTAAACTACACCCGCAAATGGTGGCTCAGGACGGAATCGAACCGCCGACACAAGGATTTTCAGTCCTTTGCTCTACCAACTGAGCTACTGAGCCGATTATGTATTCTGTTTTAAAAAATGGCGGTCCCGACGGGAATCGAACCCGCGATCTCCTGCGTGACAGGCAGGCATGTTAACCGCTACACCACGGGACCTTGGTTGCGGGGGCAGGATTTGAACCTGCGACCTTCGGGTTATGAGCCCGACGAGCTACCGAGCTGCTCCACCCCGCGACAATAGTATTTAGTTGACTCTAGTTACACATCCTAGAAACCCACTCTTCAATCTGTCGCACCCAACAAGGCAAAGAACGCCTTTTTTGTGCACGCCTGATTGATTCGGACTTTCTGGATCAGGATGTTTCACTTTATAAAGAAATGGAGGAGGTAGAGGGATTCGAACCCCCGCGCGATTTGACTCGCCTGTCGGTTTTCAAGACCGATCCCTTCAGCCGGACTTGGGTATACCTCCGCTGTATGATTATACTGGTGGACCTTGCAGGACTCGAACCTGCGACCGGACGGTTATGAGCCGTCTGCTCTAACCAACTGAGCTAAAGGTCCTTAAGATGGCGGCCGAGGGGATCGAACCCCCGACCTCACGGGTATGAACCGTACGCTCTAGCCAGCTGAGCTAGGCCGCCATAATAAGTATAAAGTTAAATTGGTGGAGCCTAGCGGGATCGAACCGCTGACCTCCTGCGTGCAAGGCAGGCGCTCTCCCAGCTGAGCTAAGGCCCCATGTTCGGCTTACAATACGCATCGCAATTCTTCCTCGAACTGCTCGTATCTTGAAACCTCTGAGTAGGATGAAAAGTATAAATGGTCGAGAAGACAGGATTCGAACCTGCGACCCCTTGGTCCCAAACCAAGTGCTCTACCAAGCTGAGCTACTTCTCGTATTATGGCGCGCCCGGCAGGAGTCGAACCCACAACCTTCTGATCCGTAGTCAGACGCTCTATCCAATTGAGCTACGGGCGCATACTATCTAGTTGAAAAGTGGTGCCGAGGACCGGAATCGAACCGGTACGGTAGTCACCTACCGCAGGATTTTAAGTCCTGTGCGTCTGCCAGTTCCGCCACCCCGGCAAGGGTGTAAAAAGGCAAAAAAATAATGGAGCGGAAGACGAGGTTCGAACTCGCGACCCCCACCTTGGCAAGGTGGTGTTCTACCACTGAACTACTTCCGCTTTATGAAAATGGTGCGGGTGAAGGGAGTCGAACCCCCACGCCTTGCGGCGCTAGATCCTAAGTCTAGTGCGTCTGCCAGTTCCGCCACACCCGCATATTCATAATAAATGGTGAGCCATGAAGGACTCGAACCTTCGACCCTCTGATTAAAAGTCAGATGCTCTACCAACTGAGCTAATGGCTCTCAAAGTGGTGCCGGCGAAAGGACTTGAACCCTCAACCTACTGATTACAAGTCAGTTGCTCTACCAGTTGAGCTACACCGGCACGGTGTAGATTCCAGTTTCATAGCCTAGAAACTCACTCTAAAATCTGTCGCACCCAATGAGGCAAAGGGCGCCTCTTTGTGCACGCCTGATTTTCTCGGATTTTCTGGAGCAGGCTATTACACTTTATAAATAAATGGTGGAGGATGACGGGATCGAACCGCCGACCCCCTGCTTGTAAGGCAGGTGCTCTCCCAGCTGAGCTAATCCTCCATTGCCTAGCGACGTCCTACTCTCACAGGGGGAGACCCCCAACTACCATCGGCGCTGAAGAGCTTAACTTCCGTGTTCGGTATGGGAACGGGTGTGACCTCTTCGCTATCGTCACTAGACTATGTATTCATTTGAAAGACAAGTTTTATTATACCAATTCTGTGCCGTTTGGCAAGTAGATTTGATAATTTATTTGTTCTCTCAAAACTGGATAGAACTTCATTGATTTTGTTTGTCGATGTAGACTGATCCCGATGGAATCGAGTTGCGTGACCTAGAAATACACTCCAAGATCTGTCGCACCCAATGAGGCAAAGGACGCCTCTCTGTGCACGCCCGATCTTCTCGGAATTTCTGGCGTAGGTCACTCCACATCTAA
>NZ_JBHSEF010000005.1:0-818 GCF_042649045.1 Chryseomicrobium palamuruense
GAATGTATAAAAATACGATTAGGAGAGTTTTCTTAATTGCCATTTCATGCAAAAGTTAACTGCCAAATACATAATTAAAAAACGGTACCTGTGCACGGAACAATTCAACACAATTTGCATGAATGAAGAGAGAAGCTTGATATGACGGGCTTTCTCTCTCATATTTATAAAATTGTAAAAAAACGGTACCTGAAAAAACGGTACCTGTGCACGGAACAATTCAACACAATTTGCATAAAAAAAAGAGGAGCTTGATATAAGAGGCTTTATCGCACATATTTATAGAATTGTAGTGAATTTACAGAATAGTTTGGTGCACAGGTACCTAAAAGGGGGATTCTGGAATATTTTCACGCGCATCCTTCAGACTTTTTTAACACTGATTCTCTTCCATCTAGTAGTACCTCTGACACCAGTGAAAATTCCCACTTCGCAAAAGTGGGAATTTCTGCCTGATAAAAGTAAGAACTCTTGCTCCCTTAAAGCACAATAAGCCCCCATGTTACTCCAAATCATCCCGCTCACCCTCCGCAGCTCCCTGCATCACTCGCCCGCGCCACAAGAATCCACCCTTTTCATACAGCAGATCCATCTTCTCATCGACCACCTCGTGCGGGTCCTCATCCGCGAGGAACCTGTTCTGCAACACGAACTGGCAATACCCTAGCCGCGTGTGCGGATACGGGAACGGCATCATCTTTGGGTAAGCGTCAAATAGTGAACACGTTGTTTCTTATAAAAGAAAATGCGTAAGCCCGAATTCAAATAACGCATATTTTTCGAATGCACTTCCCGGTATGATCGTGGTATCACGAATG
>NZ_JBHSEF010000006.1:0-13134 GCF_042649045.1 Chryseomicrobium palamuruense
AGATGGGGACGCAAGTCCCTTCTTGATGACCGGTTTTGGCATCTCTGCTTTTTTAATTGGTGTCTTGATTGAGTGTGTCTCACAATTGCGACAGCTATAGATGTGCTGAACATGCTCGACTACCTTCACTTGCGCAGGAATGATCTTCAGTTCCTTGCGGACCTGCGTACTCATCTCATGCATCGAATGATCGCATTCTGAACAGACCTTCTCTGAATCAGAGAGGTCATAGTGGATCGTCTCGACAGGAAGTTCGTTCAGTCTGTCTGCTCGTCCGATCTTCTTTTTGCGTGTGTAACTGATGGTCTCTAGTGTAGGCTCTTCAAGAAGCACAGTTGAAGAGATTTCGGCCTCATTGAACAACTGAAGCTCTAGCTGTTCTTTATCTGTCTTCTCGCTCGAAGTACCAAATTTTTGTGCCGTAAGTAAAGCATATTTTTGCTTGTAATATTCAATGTCAGCCTGGAGCTCTCTGTTTCGTCGCTCGAGCTCTGCATTTTTCTTTTCAAGCTCTTCAATTGTAAGTTTTGTTTTCACGTCCTGTTTTCTCATAGGGATAAGAATAGCATAAAACCATTCTGTGAAAAAGATGTCAAATCACTTTTTTAGCAGTAACTGAAGGGTGTGCATCACGTTGATCAAGTGGCAATCCATCCAGCAACCAATTTAGCTGTCGGCTTGAGATGGATAGGGGCTGGCCAGACCCGAGATCTGGCCAATCGAACAGTCCTTTCTCCAGTCTGCGATAGTAGAGCCAGAAGCCATTATGGTCCCAAAATAGGATCTTGAGTTTATCCTTCTTTCGATTACAGAATACGAACAGTGCCTTTGAGAATGGGTCCAACTGAAAAAGTTCCTGTACAATGACAGCTAGCCCATCAATGGATTTACGAAGATCTGTTGGACCCGCTGCTAGATAGACGCGCTCGACAGCGCGACCATTCATCATACCAGGCGCAGCGTCCGGATTACTTGGAGCAGAAGTGTCTCATCGTAGCCACTCGTCACCTCGATATCAACTTGGTTTATTCTCAAAGAAATTGAGTTTTCTTTTGGTTCTTCGATGACACAGGAGACCCAATTGGTCTCCTGGTTTGAGTCTCGATTAATCGGGGATTGCTTTCTTAGCCAATACTTCATATTGTGGACTGAGACTTCTTCTCCAGTCTCACACCATTCAACCAGTGACAAGCCACTTACGCGATATTCTTCGATCTTCGCCAACCAATACGCCTCTTTCTCTTTTCTTTTCAAAGAAAAAAACCTCCCAAATTTCATTTGTGGGAGGAGTATCTCATGAATTTTCTTCTATTAGAATGTGTGCACTATTTGACGCTTACTATTGAACTTATTACTCAACCTGAAATAACTCGACGTGAAACCATACTTTTATTGTTGGCATATAACAAGGACAAACCTAAATCAATTTCTGAAATAAAGGAAATAGGAAAAGAAAATGGGCTTCGAATGATTGAAAAATGGAACGTTGCAAATATTCTAAGTCGATCTGAAGGCCTTTGCACTAAATTGAAAGCGGGATGGATAATAACTTCTATGGGATTAGAGATTGTTTATGGTTTAATTCCAAATCGGCCACAAAGTATTCAAGGTATTTCATCTGTATTAAGTGACCTATTAGAAAAAATAGAAGATTCTAATACAAAAGAATTTCTCAAAGAGGCTGCATTTTGTTTTGATTCAGGATGTTATAGGGCCGCTTCGGTCCTTTCTTGGGTGGGGGCTATCTCCATATTGTATGAATACATAGTAAATCACAAATTAGATGATTTTAATAAAGAGGCAACCCGAAGAAATCCAAAATGGCAAAGAGCTAAAAATAGTGATGATCTATCACGTATGAAAGAAAAAGAATTCTTAGATACAATAAGTGCTATTTCAGTAATAGGAAAAAATGTTAAGCAAGAGTTGGAACAGTGTCTAACTTTAAGAAATGGTTGCAGTCATCCCAACTCTTTAAAGTTAGGTGAAAATCGCGTTGCTTCACATATAGAAACTTTAATATTAAATGTTTATTTAAGGTTTTAATATGTGAGTGGCGATGATTGAATGGGTACCTGTGTATCACTACTATTTAACATAATAGGTACCTCTGACTAAAAACAATGGATGAATTCAAGGAGCTCGTCGACTATCTCGGCGTCACCCTGTAATCCGGAAGGAGAGAAATGAAGATGCGTTTAGCAACCGTTAAAATTGGGCAGAAAGAACAGGCTGCCATCATCATCGGCAACAAAGTCGTCACGGTCGTAACTGTCAATAAAACTTATAACGAAAACTGGGAAACGAATATTTTCGGGTTGATCGAATCCGGACAGCTAGAAGGACTAACAAATTGGTTCAACGAAACAGGCAAAGCTGCAATCGAAAGCGGAGAACTTCCCTCAGAACATGAGGAGAATCTAGCGTATGGTCCGCTGTACAGACACCCGCGCAAAATCTGGGGCATCGGTCTCAATTATGTTGACCATGCGTCAGACTTGGGAGAAAAAGCGCCGAATACCGAACCAGCAAGCTTCATGAAGCCCGATACGTCGATCATCGGTCCGGGAGACACCATTGAAATTCCGCTGCAGTCTGAGCGGACGACGGGGGAAGCGGAACTCGGCGTCATCATCGGGAAAACATGCCGCAATGTTGATGAAAAAGACGTGGGAAATTATGTAGCGGGCTACACGACAATCATCGACATGACGGCGGAAGACATTTTGCAGAAAAACCCGCGCTACCTAACGCGCTCGAAAAGCTTTGATACGTTCTTCAGCTTCGGTCCGCAATTCGTGACAAAAGACGAAATCAGCGATTTGCATGCGTTAGAAGTCGCAACGGTCATCAACGGTGAGGTCCACCGCAAAAATACGGTCGACCACATGACATTCAGCCCCGAATACTTAGTGTCGTTCCATTCAAAAGTGATGACGCTGCTTCCAGGCGACATCATTTCCACCGGAACGCCTGGGGCGGTTCATATCCAGAACGGCGATACGGTGGAATGCCGAATCGAAGGATTCAAGCCGCTCGTCAATCCGTGCGTGGATCTGAAAATAGACCAGAATGGGTAACCGATAAAGAGGAGGAATTCTAATGGATTTAGGATTAACAGGAAAATCTGTCATCGTCATGGCGGGCAGCAAGGGGCTAGGGAAAGCGACCGCCTTAGAATTCGCAGCGGAAGGAGCGAAGGTCGTGATTGGCAGCCGCAATGAAGCGGAACTGGAACAGGCAGTCGCGGAAATTAAAGAAAAGACTGGCAATCCTGATGTTTCCTATGTGGCATGCGACGTAATGAAAGTTGACGACATCAAAAAACTTGTGGCATTCGCTGCTGAGAAGAACGGCGGCATAGATGTGCTGATCAACAACGCCGGCGGTCCGCCGGCAGGCGGATTCGACCAGTTCACCGACGAAGACTGGCAGAAGGCATATGAACTCAACCTGCTCAGCTATATTCGCGCAATACGGGAAGTGCTTCCTTTCATGCGGGAGCAGGGAAGCGGCCATATTCTGAACTTCGCTTCTTCTTCCATCAAGCAGACGCTCGATAACCTTTTGCTATCGAACACATTCCGTGCAGGCATTGTCGGGCTCGCCAAAAGCCTGTCCCAGGAATTCAGCAAAGACAATATCCTGATCAATACGCTAGGACCAGGAAGAATCGCTACAGACCGTGTCGAGGAACTCGACCGAATGCGGGCCGATAAGCTCGATCAGAGCTACGAAGAGCTCAAAAAATCCACCGAAAAAGGCATTCCGATGGGCCGGTACGGTCGGCCTAATGAATTCGCCAAGCAAGCGGTGTTCCTATGTTCTGGCGCAAACACTTACGTAACAGGACAAACATTGCTGGTGGATGGAGGGTTGGTTAAAGCACTATAAAACGTATAGATAGCGAAGAAAAAAGCATAGACCTTCAATACCTAAAATAGGTACATGTGCGGAGCGTAGGGGATGTCTTCATCAAAATCGGATTACTTTTTTGCATGGCGAGTGAATAGTAATGAAAGATTTGATTTTGTTGGTGACAGGCACCAAATGGGATTCAATGATTTGAAAAAGGTCAGGGCACAATGGCTCTGACCTTTTAACATGAAAAGAATCCGAAAGTAAGCGAATAGGTGAGGGAACAATTAGACCTCTTCAAATTCACCCCGTACGACTCTAGAAATATCAATGGTTTTAGTCATTTCTAGATACAGTTTATTAATCTCCTCATCCTGATCTACCTGTTTCATGACTTCGTCGTGGTGGACCTTGCTATGAAAAGAGGATATGCCTAACATGACTTTTTCGTTTTCAAGTAATTTGACTGCAGACACCATCCCTCGGCAGCCATATATTGCTTCCACTAGAGTGCCTTGGAAGGTCTGATCATTAACCGCTCCATATTTCATATAAATTCGCCCAGCAGCTTTGTTGATTTCGATGAATTTTTGTTCATTCTCATTTGTTACAGGATATAAATAGAGTGCACAGTACATAGACGACTCCCTTCTAAATCTAAGATAGTTTTTAATGAGAGGATATTGTATAACCTACACTTTACTCACCATCCAGACGGGCATCTTCAATCAACTGATCCATCCCTTCGATACCTTCTTCTTTAATCTGCTGGAGTTCCTCATAAAAGGCACTGCCGACTTTCAGAGCTCGGTCATAATTGGCAGTTGCCAGTTCCTTGAGGAGTCCCAATTGGTCGTAGGTGATTTTTTCTTCCTCGAGTAGCACGTTCATCGCATTGTATTCAGAATTCACTTGGGCACGTGCATTGTTGTTCCAGGCCAAACTGAAATTGTTGATGTCTACGGTGGCATGAACGCTCGTCCAATTGCGGTTGTTTAAAGCGCCGACGCTCCATTGCTGCCATTTTTGAAGAATATCTTCTGTCCGTTCGAATTCATTGCGCAGTCCTTCTGCATTTTGAACATTTGTATAGGTTCCATTCGCTTCTTTTGCGACTTCCTTGAGCTGTTGCTGGGCTTCGGAGTCTGCGTTGAAACCGATGACATTAATAATCGGGGAAATGTTACTGCCGGCAAAGCTCTTCGCTGCAGAGACCGGATCGCCGTCACATGTTTCGATACCATCACTGACCAGATAGATGAGGTTCGTGTTTGTCTCTCCATCTAAGCCCTCAAAGCTTTCCGCTGCAGATTCAAGCGCACCAGCAATGGGTGTCCAGCCAGCAGGCTCAAACTGATCCATCGCTTGCTGAAAAGCAGCTTCATCGTAAGGGCCTCTCTCATAGACTTCCTCAATGGCAGCACATGACATTTCCTTATCGGCGCTATCACCCGTTCCTTTATGGCCATACACACGCAGCGAGACGTTGGACTCTTCCGGAGCAGAGGCAAGGAAGTTCTGAATCTCTCGCTTCGCCTGATTCATTCGTGTCTCACCGCCAGCATCGGCACCCATAGAACCGCTGGCATCTAAAATGATTTCGAGATTGTAATTCTCTTTGAACTCATAACGTCTGTCCGCCTCAGGCATCCCTTCCATATCAAACCGTGCCGCATCCAATACGCCGGACGGGTCGGGGAGACTGATGTGGGTGATGTTATAAATGTGTCGGTAGTAGAGTTCCAGCTCTTCCTCTGCGGCATTCTCAGGCAGTGCCGGAATATCACCGAACAGGTCCAAGAAGGCCGCCTGGGACTCTTCACTCCGTCCAATCGTTTCGTTATTTAAAAGACCAGCTCCCTGTTGCACAAAATCCTGTGGTTCTGTAGGAAGCATGGGGAGATTCATTTCCTCTAGCTCGGCAAGTGGACTTTCTGGTTCTGTTGCCACCTCACCGGTTCCTTTGTTTCTTCCTCCACTACGGTTTCTTCTGTAGGAGGAGGTGTAGTTATCTGAGATTCCTCTTCGCCCTGACAGCCAGCAAGGGTAATGCTCGCTGCGATGGCCAAGAACCCTAATCGTTTTTTCATCTCACTCTCTCCTTCCATAAGTTGCTTCAAAGTTTTGGATGACACCTGATTTATACGTGTTCCGAAGTAGTTGGTTTCATTTTTCTGTTAAAATGAGAAAACTATAGGAGGGATGGGCTATGAAAAAAATTCTATATGTAATGGGTAGAGCTATCATTGGGCTGATTGGAATAGCATTGAGCCTAGCCACGTCAACAGATCTAATGGGTTCAGGAGGTAGCAGTTTGAATACCCAGAAAATCGATAAGAACATTGATGAGCTAAGAGAATTGGAATGGTTCAATGCTTTTTATGAAAGTGAGCGGCACCGGAAAAGTTTTTCAATCAATTTCAAGGTGAGAAAATATCTCCAGAGCACGATTTTAGTCACGCGATTGAAAACGAGTGAACGGGAGCAGCAGAAATTTATTCAGTTACTCGAGCGTGTGGCAGAGTTACGAGAAAAAAGCGAGTAGTCTATTTCAAGTTTAGGAGGGGCAACATGGTCTATATCGAGACAGCAAGATTAAGGTTAAGAGACTGGGAACAAACAGATCTCGAGCCTTTCAGCGAAATGAACGCAGATGAAGAGGTCATGAAGTATTTCCCGAAAACTTTATCCAAAGAAGAATCAGATGCTTTCGGTCAGGCAATCATCGCGGAAATCAAGGAATATGGATTCGGATTGTATACGGTGGAAGTTAAAGAAACGAACGAGTTCATCGGATTTATTGGCTTTCACAGAGCCACATTTGAATCAGATTTTACGCCGTGTGTAGAAATTGGATGGAGACTGAAGAAAGAAGCCTGGGGTAAGGGGTACGCAACAGAAGGAGCAAAAGCTTGTTTACAGTATGGACTTGAGGAATTAGGCTTTGATGAGGTTTATAGTTTCACCGCGGAAATCAATGAGTCTTCGAAACATGTGATGAGGAAGATTGGAATGGAGTTTGTGAAGGAATTTGAGCATTCAAGAGTAGACGTCGATAGTTCGTTGAGGAAGCATGTTTTGTATCGTATTCAGTGAAAGTAATTGAGCAAATAAAAATTGAATGTATAGTATTTGACACATGAATCTTTCAAGAAGAGATTCATGTGTTTTTATTATCAGTAGATTGGATTATTTTTAACTTGATTCCTAATTCTGGTTACTAGAGCGAGTAAAGATGCTATAATTCACATAATTATCAATTAAATTCGCAAGAAAAACTTAGCTCATTATGAAACACAAACTGATATACGAGGAGCTTTTATTATGAAGTATAAAAACAAAAAGACTAATGATGACTCTGAGTTTGAACAGAATGTTAATCCTGATGTAATAACTAGTATGGAAATGTTCCGTGAAAGAGCAAAGTTATCAAAAGAAAAGATAATGGAACTAGATGAAATGTTTAAGACTAAATTGATGGCAACCCCTGAACTCGGAAAAGACATATTAAGTTTTATTGTTGATCTCTCTGATCAGAATCAAAAAATACACGATAAAGTTATATCTGTTCATCAAATTACAATCGATCACTTATTTAAGAGGTTAGATAAGGAAGATATAACTGAGAAAGAAATTGGAATGATTTATGATGAACTTCGCTTTCTAACAGAACAGGTGGATAAGGCAAGAAAAGAATGGAAAGAGACTGTAGAAAAAGTTCTCATAGGTGGGGCAGTTTTAGTTACTGGAGCTGTGGGGACTTATTTTACAACAAAATCTATTGGGAAAAAGGATTAAGAGGAACTTAATATAAACATCCTGATTTACGGGACAGCTTATTGATGTTTAGCTTCTACTTGAATCTATCGGGTGTCGATGACACTTGATAGATTTGTGAAATTAGTAAACTTAGACTGAAATCATCTGTTGATATAATTTGATTATCCAAAGGAGATGACAGTATGCAATTTAATACAACCGTTATGTTGCACTTTCCTGATACAAGAAACGCGAGCAGCTTAAAAATATTCCAAGATCCAACAAGCCAAATTCGTGGATTTTATTTTACAAAAAGTCAAATCAATAAAGTGGAAGAACTTGACTATGCAAACAATCATGCTGTCTACTTTTTGTTTTCAGAGGCGGAGGAAGAAAGTGTTTACGTTGGGCAATCAACTAAAGGCATTGAAAGAATAAAATCACATTTAAGAAAGAAGGATTTTTGGCAGTTCGGTATTATGTTTGTCACCGACAATCATAGCTTTGATAAATTAAGTATTGATTACCTTGAATACTATTTCATACAAGCTTTTGCAAAAACTCAATATTCACTTGAAAACCAAGATCTTCGTCCAAGTCCGCCAAATGTAAATATATTTAATTTATCCACTCTTGATGCTTTTGCCTCTCAAATTCAATTTTTACTTGAAGCGATGGGTATTGCATTTAATTCCGTCATAGATTCTACAGAGAGTTCGATCGAGATAGAAGTGTTTAAGGCACGACCACCTTACGAGGCCTCATTACGAATTCAAGACGGTAAATACGTCCTTTTAAAAGGATCTTTAATTTGTAAACCCTTGGATAAAACTAAGAATTGGAGTGATCGAGGAAATTTTTACAATAGATATATAAGACATTTTGCTCAATTAATTGATTCGGGACAAGCTAGTGTAGCAGCTAATGATTCAACAGCTCGTCTTCTTAATGACATTGAATTCACTAGTCCAAGCACACCCGCAGCATTATGCTCTGGTAAATCCCAAAACGGTTGGGTTTTTTGGAAAGGGCTTGATGAAAAAAGACAAAATGAAAATAATGATAATGCATTTTTAAAGGACGAGGGTGTATGAAATTAAAGCACCTTGCGACCCGGGGAGTAAATATTCACGTATTTGAGATAGAAAGAAAGCAGACCTCTGAAAAACTGTTTGCTCTGGTTAACACTGAACAGATGACTATAGAGCTATCAGAATTTGCAGATCAATTCTATAAATTTGGATACTTCACTAATCCTATTCATCTAACTGAAGTAGAGTATAGGAAGATAGTTAAAATCGTCGAAAATGAAATCATCTAAACGGATGGTCAAAAAAGATGTCCCTCACTCAAAAATACAGAAACAATTTACTTACATACAAGAAGCCTGCAAAACCAGAATCCTTTTATTTACGGAGTGAATAGAAGTAGATTTTTGCAATTGTGTTGTGCACAACAGGTAAGTTTAATTTAAAGGGACTTAAACATGACAATCTAATTCAAGGGAGAATACAAATGAATAAATTTCTTAAAATATCCTTGATAGCCAGTTTATTTTTAGGTTATTTAATTGTTTTCTTATTTATATTTGAAATCATAGGAGAGTTTTCTCCCCATGTTGAGGGTTTTTTCTATACTAATGATATAAAATGGCGTTATCCGTTGATCCTAGGGTTAATTGTATTTGGTTATGCCTATTTGGTCGGAGGGAAAACCAAAAGCACAAATCTTGGTTTTGGCCTATTAGTGGGTATTGTTAGTGCAGTTATATTGGTTTATATAGTTGTAGTAATCAGTATGACTTCATTTTAACTATAAAAGTCGAAGGTTTTCTTTTGAGGTAAATCTCTTTTAAAGGTTTCTATCACCCCAAAAATACAGCCACAATTTATTTGTATATAAGGAGCCCAATGAAGTCGGGCTCTTTTTTGCTTAGGGATGGTTTGTGAGCCAATTTGACTCAGAGCAGAAATTTCAGCAGATCATGCAGGACCATACAGAGTATCTGTTAAGCCTAGCGTTTTTATATTTGAAAGATTGGCCAGCTGCGGAGGATATTGTCCAAGAAGTCTTCTTGAAGTTTTATCAGACGCACGAACAATTTGAAGAACGTTCTTCGGTAAAGACCTATTTAGCGAAAATGACGATCAATAAGTGCAAGGACTACTTGAAGAGCGGGCGGTACCGGAAGCATGTTTTGACCAATCACTTTTTGCACCCGGTCGTGAAGAGTCGGAACCGGTTTGTAGAAGCGGATGAAAGATTGGAGCTTGCAGATGCTGTGCTGGAGCTGTCGTTACACTACCGAGAAGTGATTGTTCATTATTATTTTGAGGAGCTTTCTGTCATCGAAGTCGCGGAAATTCTATCGATTCCCCAGAACACGGTGAAGACCAGGCTCCGGAAAGCGCGGGCTCTATTAAAAGAAAAGATTCATCCAACGGAATGGGAGGTGCTGCTCCATGAATGAAATGAGGGATCAACTGAATGCGAAAATAGGTGACGTTTCAAGCCGTGCCATTCGTGTACAACACCAAGTGAATCTCAAAAAAAATCAGCACCCTTCCAAGGTGAAGGTCCAGTGGAGTTACTATGCCACGATGGCCGCGTTTATAGGGGTATTGGTTCTATCCATAAATCTTCTTTCATCTCCCTTCACGGATGACAGAGGGCAGTTAAATCCAGTAGAGCCTTCAGAAAGCGCCATTCCTCCAACGACTGAAGATGATGGGGTGATAGAAAAACCAGATATAGTAGAACCTGTAGATCCTAGTCATCTTTTTATGGAACTGAATAGCCACGGAGAACAATTTCCGAAGTTAGAAGAGGATTTAAGAAATGTTATGTCAACGCCAAATGTAGAATTAGGAATTTTAGAAGCGATGAATGATTCTGTTAATGGTGTTTCCATTAATGAAAACGGTATGGTGTTAGTAGAGTTCAAAGACTTTGGAAGTGAAGTTCCTAGTCCTTCATCAGAAGTAAAAACTTCACTTTTAGGAACACTTTATGACTCCATATTTAAATATTCGGAAGTTCAATCTGCTCAATTTAGTTTTGAAGGTAATCTTACTGCATGGCAGGAGTGGATAGGAACTTATGAGCCTATGGTTAGACAAATTGTTTTTGATTTGAATACACATGGTAAACCATTCCCTGAACTTGAGAAAGATTTGAACAATCTAATGATCCAAGGTTATACAGAAATCGATTCACGAAATATAGAGGTATTGGCAGACTCGGTAAATGGTGTAGCTATAAATGAACACGGAACGGTTGTGGTTGAATTCAAAGACTTCCGAAATGATTTTGGCAGCCTTACGTCAAATGAAAAAAGCATATTTCTTACGCCAATTCGTGAGACGGTCTTTAAATACCCGGAGGTTAAAGAAGTTTACTTTACGTTTGAAGGAAGTTTTAATCATTGGTGTGAATGGTTAGAATCCACTTACGAACCGATGACAAGGAAGTATGATATAGAGGTCTTACTAGCGAATCATACCTTCTACAAAACCATTCATCAAACTCTGCTGGACGGGAATCTAATCGATCCTCGAGCTGCTGATGTATTTGTTGTCTATTTAGAAGCACTTAGGAATAAGGATCTTGAGGAAGTTAAAAAGTATTCAAGTTCAACGGACGATGACATAGAAACACTTTTTGAGATTCACCAAAAGATTGATTACATCTCGCTATCGATAGAAAGTATTAACAATAGCGAAGGAGAGCCCGTTTCAGAAATTCATCTGACGTTTAAACAACATGATGGTACTTTAAGTTCTGGGAAGTATTATCTTGAATTTTATGATGATGGGATAAAAATTCAAGATGGTCTCAGAAACAACTGATCTTGAGAAAATGCCCATCACCCCAAAAATAAAGGCAGAAATTATTTACATGCAAGGAGTCCAGTAAAATCAGGCTCCTTTTTTGCATGGCTACTAAAGGGTCTCAGCTTAAAAGTTTTAGTGCAACTAGTATAAAAAGTCTTTTACCCTTTAAACGTATACTCTCCTGTCTTGGGGCGAAATAGGGATAGGGCGAAGCTATGGAATCTGTCCGTATTTGGTCATTAAACAGGCTGGGGATGTGTACGCTCCGGTGGCCAAAAGCAAAAAATAACGACAAAAAAGGTAGCCAGTCTATGGGCTACCCTCTGATGGTAATGCATTTGTGTTTCGTAAGCGTCAAATAGTGCACACATTCTAATAGAAGAAAATTCATGAGATACTCCTCCCACAAATGAAATTTGGGAGGTTTTTTTCTTTGAAAAGAAAAGAGAAAGAGGCGTATTGGTTGGCGAAGATCGAAGAATATCGCGCAAGTGGCTTGTCACTGGTTGAATGGTGTGAGACTGGAGAAGTCTCAGTCCACAATATGAAGTATTGGCTAAGAAAGCAATCCCCGATTAATCGAGACTCAAACAAGGAGACCAATTGGGTCTCCTATGTCATCGAAGAACCAAAAGAAAACTCAATTTCTTTGAGAATAAACCAAGTTGATATCGAGGTGACGAGTGGCTACGATGAGACACTTCTGCTCCAAGTAATCCGGACGCTGCGCCTGGTATGATGAATGGTCGCGCTGTCGAGCGCGTCTATCTAGCAGCGGGTCCAACAGATCTTCGTAAATCCATTGATGGGCTAGCTGTCATTGTACAGGAACTTTTTCAGTTGGACCCATTCTCAAAGGCACTATTCGTATTCTGTAATCGAAAGAAGGATAAACTCAAGATCCTATTTTGGGACCATAATGGCTTCTGGCTCTACTATCGCAGACTGGAGAAAGGACTGTTCGATTGGCCAGATCTCGGGTCTGGCCAGCCCCTATCCATCTCAAGCCGACAGCTAAATTGGTTGCTGGATGGATTGCCACTTGATCAACGTGATGCACACCCTTCAGTTACTGCTAAAAAAGTGATTTGACATCTTTTTCACAGAATGGTTTTATGCTATTCTTATCCCTATGAGAAAACAGGACGAGAAAACAAAACTTACAATTGAAGAGCTTGAAAAGAAAAATGCAGAGCTCGAGCGACGAAACAGAGAGCTCCAGGCTGACATTGAATATTACAAGCAAAAATATGCTTTACTTACGGCAAAAAAATTTGGTACTTCGAGCGAGAAGACAGATAAAGAACAGCTAGAGCTTCAGTTGTTCAATGAGGCCGAAATCTCTTCAACTGTGCTTCTTGAAGAGCCTACACTAGAGACCATCAGTTACACACGCAAAAAGAAGATAGGACGAGCAGACAGACTGAACGAACTTCCTGTCGAGACGATCCACTATGACCTCTCTGATTCAGAGAAGGTCTGTTCAGAATGCGATCATTCGATGCATGAGATGAGTACGCAGGTCCGCAAGGAACTGAAGATCATTCCTGCGCAAGTGAAGGTAGTCGAGCATGTTCAGCACATCTATAGCTGTCGCAATTGTGAGACACACGCAATCAAGACACCAATTAAAAAAGCAGAGATGCCAAAACCGGTCATCAAGAAGGGACTTGCGTCCCCATCT
>NZ_JBHSEF010000007.1:0-1004 GCF_042649045.1 Chryseomicrobium palamuruense
CTCACTCCCTCTCTCGCTTGATTCCTCGAACTGCTCGTATCTTGAAACCCTAAAAGTTGTTGCTCCTAAAAGGAGACTTAAGGATACACGTCAATCAACTTGACGTTGTGTTTGTTGAATCTAGTTTCAGACGCTAGAAATCACCTCCCTAAGCCATGGCCATCATAAAGGCAAAGAACGCCTTTTTGCTGCCCCTGTCTTAGCTCGTTATTTCTGAACGAGCGTCTTACGCTTTTTTCATAATCAATGTCGTTCTATCCAGTTTTCAAAGAACAAGAAATTGGTGGAGCCTAGCGGGATCGAACCGCTGACCTCCTGCGTGCAAGGCAGGCGCTCTCCCAGCTGAGCTAAGGCCCCATGTTCGGCTTTCAATATACATCGCATTTCTTCGTCATCTGCAGTCACTCAGTCGCTCACGTACTTGGGTACGCTCACTCCCTCATTCCTTTGATTCCTCGAACTGCTCGTATCTTGAAACCCTCTATTGAGAGTTTTGATTCCAACAACCTGGCTTTCACTATACATCGCATTTCTTCGTCATCTGCAGTCACTCAGTCGTTCACGTACTTGGGTACGCTCACTCCCTCATTCCTTTGATTCCTCGAACTGCTCGTATCTTGAAACCCTCTATTGAGAGTTTTGATTCCAACAACCCGGCTTTCAATATACATCGCATTTCTTCGTCATCTGCAGTCACTCAGTCGTTCACGTACTTGGGTACGCTCACTCCCTCATTCCTTTGATTCCTCGAACTGCTCGTATCTTGAAACCATCTAAAGGGTATGGAATTAAAAATGGTGGGCCTAAATGGACTCGAACCATCGACCTCACGCTTATCAGGCGTGCGCTCTAACCAGCTGAGCTATAGGCCCCAAAAGAATGTAATTAGATGAACATTCAAAACTGAACTGCAAGACGTTAAATCAGACCGATAGGTCTGTTCCGTAATTATCCTTAGAAAGGAGGTGATCCAGCCGCACCTTCCGATACGGCTACCTTGTTAC
>NZ_JBHSEF010000008.1:0-181149 GCF_042649045.1 Chryseomicrobium palamuruense
AAGGCTATTAATCATGCGCACCTGAAGGTGCGCTTTTTTCGTCTTGGAGTAATCTCAATTCGGGCTTACGATAGATAGGATTGAGGTGTATCGAATGAAGCGTGAACCACTATGGACGAAAAATTTTATTATGATAGCGGGTGTCAACTTTCTTCTGACGCTCGTATTTTTCTTATTGGTTGTCATTATCGGGTTATATGCGGTAGAGAGTTTTAATGCCACAACCAGTCAAGCGGGCCTTGTCACAGGGATTTTCATTGTGGGGACACTAATCGGCCGCTTATTTATTGGGGGAAAGATTGATCGCATCGGTCGCAAGAACACATTGATCATTGGATTTATCTTGTTCAATGCTGTGACTCTTTTATACTTTATCCAGTCCACTATCACTGTACTCCTTATTACGCGTCTTTTGCATGGTATTTCTTTAGGAATAGCTAGTACAGCTGCTGCAACCATTGTCGCTTATATCATTCCTATGGCGCGTAGGGGAGAGGGCATCGGCTATTTTAGTATGAGTTCGACACTTGCTACGGCGATTGGGCCATTTGTTGGTTTGCTTCTCATACAGTACACAACGTTTCCCGTCATCTTCACTATTTGTTTTGTAGTAGGCATAGTAGGGCTATTTTCAGCACTTCTAGTACAAGTACCTAACCAATCCTCTGCACCTGTTGAGGGGAAAAACATGGTAAAACGCTTTGCGGTCTCCCAGTATATTGAACCGAAAGCAGTGCCCATTGCCTCGGTTACTTTGTTTATCGCTTTTTGTTTTTCAAGTGTGTTATCATTTGTGAATTTTTACGCGATAGAATTAGATCTTTTACAGGCTGCCAGTGTATTCTTTCTTGTGTATGCCATCTCTGTACTAATCTCTCGTCCGTTTACTGGGCGGCTGATGGATGCGAAAGGTGCCAATTATGTCATGTATCCGGCATTTGTATTGCTTGCAACAGGTCTCGTTTTACTGGGAACAGCGAGTAATTCCTTTACGTTTCTCTTAGCTGCTTCCTTAATTGGTTTTGGCTTTGGGAATATGCAATCCTGCACGCAGGCGATTGCGGTAAAGATTACTCCGATGCACCGGATGGGGATGGCTACATCGACCTTCTTTATCTTCCTCGATGCTGGGTTAGGATTTGGACCTTACGTGCTTGGTCTATTGTTAGCTGGAGTTTCCTATTCAGAGATGTATATTCTACTGGGAGGCGTAGCAGCATCTACAGTGATTCTTTATTATGTGGTGTATGGTCGAAAAGATAAGTCATACCTTAGTGCACACTAGCTATTGCAGGTGGGATTGGAATTTGCTATATTGAAGTCAATACTGCAAATCAATGAAGCGGTCAAGTAAGAGTCGTACACGTTCAGAAAGTACAGTGAGTGATGAGAGCTGTACCGTCCATGCGTTCTGAAACCTCCCGCCGAGATGCTGTGCAAACACAGCCGGTCCGTCTACGATACAGACGCTTGAGATCGCTGTTCTGGCGAATAAAGGTGGTACCGTGTCTATCCAGCAGGAAGACGCCCTTTGGGGTGTTTTTCTGCTTTTTGTTTTGCTCAAATTAAAGGAGGAATAGCAATGTCAGTACAAAAAAATGATTTTTCCAAGTGGTATATCGATACCATCCAAAAGGCAGACCTTATGGATTATACACCTGTTCGTGGGTGTATCGCGTTTAAGCCAGATGGCTATGAACTGTGGGAACGTATTCAAGCTGAGATGGACCGCCGTTTTAAAGAAACTGGACATCGTAATGCATACTTCCCAATGTTGATTCCAGAATCTTTCTTCCAAAAAGAGAAGGATCATATCGAAGGTTTCTCACCAGAACTTCCATGGGTGACAGAAGCAGCAGGAGAACAATTAGAAGAACGCCTGGCTCTACGTCCGACATCAGAGACGATGATTGGTCATTTGTATTCCGATTGGATCAAGAGTTACCGTGACCTTCCTGTTCTTATCAATCAGTGGGCGAATGTTTTCCGCTGGGAGAAAAAGACGCTTCCTTTCATTCGCACGTCTGAGTTTCTATGGCAAGAAGGGCATACTGCTCACGTAGACGAAGAAGACGCACGTAAAGAGACGATGCAGATGCTTCAAATCTATAAGGAAGTCGTTGAAGACTTGCTAGCTATTCCAGTGTACGACGGGCAGAAAACACCATCAGAACGCTTTGCTGGAGCTGTAGATACATACTCCATCGAGGCGATGATGAAAGACGGGAAAGCCGTTCAAGCTGGGACTTCTCACTATTTAGGAACGAAGTTTGCTGAAGCATTTGATATCAAATATTTGAACAAAGAAAATAAGCATGTTCACGTCCATACAACTTCATGGGGAACGTCCACACGTTTAATCGGGGCAATGATTATGGTTCATGGCGATGAACAGGGGCTTGTATTGCCTCCAAAAATGGCACCTACACAAGTTGTCTTAATTCCTGTAGGGCCTTGGAAGAAGAAACCGGAAATCATCGAGAAGTTGGATGAGGTTTTTGCTGAGCTAAAAGCAAAAGGTATTCGTGTGAAACTGGATGACTCGGACCAATCTCCAGGCTACAAGTTCAATGAGTGGGAATTAAAAGGTGTGCCAGTTCGTATCGAACTTGGACCACGTGACCTTGAGAACGGACAGGCTCTGATGAAGGCTCGTGACGCAGAAGAGAAAGAAGCAGTTTCTTTGGAACAACTTGTCGCATCGATTGAAAACGAATTAACGGTCATGCAAACGCGTCTTTTAGAGAAAGCAAAGCAATTCCGAGAAGAAAACAGCCACACACACATCGATACGATGGAACAGTTAAAGAATCATATAGAAGAAGCACAAGCAGCTGGAAATGTACCAGGGTGGATACTAAGTGGCTGGTGTGGAGAAGATGCGTGTGAAGAGCAAGTAAAAGAAGAAACAAAGTTCACGACACGTAATATTCCATTCAACCCACCTGCTGAGAAGAAGGTCTGTGTCAATTGTGGAAATGAAGCGAAACATAGTGTGTGGTTCGGCCGCGCGTATTAAAATTCAAAACGCCTGGATGTCAGATGACGTCCAGGCGTTTTCCGTTGTATTCGCTATAGTTTCTTAGATTAGTCATGGGTGGGGAAATAGTAAAAGGTCATATGGTCACAGATAACAGGTCATGGGTTGACTCTGAAAGTGAAAAGAATACAAACGGCTTCTAGACGGAGTCTCACCGCCTAGAAGAGTTACTCATAGCGGGATGCATCAAAGTCTAGTTCAATCTGGTAATTACGTGCATTCACAAGACCAGATACTTTATTCGCATTGCGTTCATATTGCTGTGCCTTCTCCCGGTATTCATCAGGGTCAAAGCGGGCTACACGCACATAACTTGCTACTTCCCCATACCCAAACTCAGGCTGTTCTTTAGGTGATGCGCCAAGCTGTTTGTAAAGCATTGCTTGTGCACGTAGCTGCATCGCGTATTCAATCGCTTCCACTAGAGGAATAGCCTCTCCTTGATAATCGATGGCATTCGTCAAGTTCGCTTCATAGATCAACCGATCAAGAATCATGATATCTTGACGCATCACTTTGATGTCGTAGTCGATTTCATCAACCCCACGTTTTTGGTCAGGTAGAGATTGGCCTTTTTCTATAACAGAAAATGCGGCACGAAGAAGTTCTTGTTTGAGTTCTTTCACCTGTTTCGTGAGAAGACTACGAAGGCGAAGGCCGTCTGCCAGTGTGAATGAGTTCATTTATATCGTCCCTTCCGGATTGTCTTTTGATAGTACTACGAATTGCGCATCGCCTCCATGAATTTGAGTAAACATGGCAGCCGTGGCTTGCATCAGTTTGGTTGCCTCGTTATCAGCCGTCGTGGGAGACAGGTAGACAATATGAAGAGCGTTGATTGTCTCACGAGTAACTGCACTGCGCAACGAATCCACATAGGGACTTCCAAAAGGACCTGCTTCATCAGATGAGTGTAAAATTCCATGAAGGGTCGTTTCTCTTCCATTTAGTGCGGCATACTTTGTCGATTCTGTCCCAATATCAAATAGGATGTCATTGCCAATTCGGTCACTGTCATACAGTCCTAAAGGAATACTGTAATAGAGCGAGAAAAAAGTATTGCTGTCGACCGCCGAGTGCACGGGAGTGAAGTAGTTTTGTTTAGCTACTCTTCGATACAATGCTTCGGCAGATGGACGGTAACGGCTTGGACTCGTCCCTGTTTTTTTAAATAGCATACGCCAGCTTTCCAGATTCGGAAAATGGTGGAGGCCTTTTTCTTCAATTTCAAAAAATAGTTGTTCTTGAAAGAGCTGCAGACGACCTTTAAGCATTTGAGGCGAATCGCCTACAGAAATTTTGGTATAATGGATAAGGCCGATTTTCAGTTCAGGAATGACTTCGAGTAACTGAGGATGTAGTTTACTATGCATACTTAACCACCCTTTCTACATAGAAATCATACCACAGGAGGCGAGGCGGGTGAATGTTCAGGACTTTCAAAAGCAATTGATTCACTATGCCCACTCCATAGGAATCGATAAAATAGGGTTTACATCGGCTGCTTCTTTTCCGGATTTGAAACAACGATTAAAACTCCAACAACAGCTTGGATATGCTTCGGGGTTTGAAGAGCCAGATATTGAAAAACGAACAGAACCAATCAGACTTCTAGAGAACGCAGAAAGCATCATCTCTATCGCTATTGCGTACCCTTCTAAAATGAAAGATGCACCTCAAAGTAAGAGAGGGGCACGACGTGGGATATTTGCTCGAGCTTCGTGGGGAATGGATTATCACACCGTGTTACGTGAAAAGCTCGCAAAGCTAGAAGCATTTATTTTACTTCATGCACCTGATGCTAAGTTAAAGTCCATGGTCGATACGGGAGAATTATCTGACCGGGCTGTTGCAGAACGGGCCGGGATAGGGTGGAGCGCGAAGAATTGTTCTATCATTACTCCGGAATTTGGATCTTACGTCTACCTCGGAGAAATGTTGACAAACATTCCGTTTGAACCTTCTGTCCCTATGGAAGATCAATGTGGGGATTGCCGCTTGTGTTTAGATATTTGTCCTACAGGTGCCTTAATTGAGGGCGGACAGCTGAATGCCAAACGGTGTATCGCTTTTATTACACAGACAAAGACGATGGTTCCTGAAGAATTCCGTGCGAAAATAGGGAACCGGGTGTACGGATGTGATACGTGTCAGACCGTATGTCCGAAAAACAAAGGAAAACATTTTGCCCATCATGCGGAATTTACGCCAGATCCTGAACTTGTGAAACCGTTATTGTTGCCTCTGCTCGAGCATAACAATCGTACGTTCAAAGAGACGTATGGTCACATGTCGGGAGCATGGAGAGGGAAAAATCCAATCCAGCGGAACGCTATCATTGCACTTGTTCATTTCAAAGAGCGGGGAGCGATTCCGAAACTTATTTCAATACTGGAGTCGGACCCACGTCCGGTCATGAGAGGGACTGCTGCATGGGCACTCGGCGAACTTTCCTCACCGGAAGGACAAGCAGCCTTACGTATACGTAAAGAAACAGAAACAGAAGAAATCGTGCTGCAGGAAGTCGAAGCAGCCTTACTAAAGGAGTAAGAAAATGGCTATTCACATTGTTTTATATCAACCACAAATTCCTGCAAATACAGGAAATATTGCACGCACGTGCGCAGGAACTGGCGTCAAACTACATTTGATAAAACCTCTCGGGTTTTCTACAGATGACAAAATGCTAAAGCGGGCCGGCCTTGATTATTGGGAGCATGTCGATATCACGTATCATGAGTCTTTGGAAGACTTTATTGGTGCATTTCCGGAAGGTGAATTTTTCTTACTCACAAAATTTGGCTCTAAGCCGCATACGGAGTTTGATTACAGCGATCCATCTAAAGAGTACTTTTTCATCTTTGGGAGAGAAACAACAGGGTTACCCGTCGAGTTTAGAGAAGCTCACCAGGAACGTGCACTTCGCATTCCGATGAATGATAACATTCGTTCATTAAATCTATCGAACACAGCAGCCATTCTTGCTTATGAAGCTCTTCGCCAACAGAACTATCCAGGACTGCATTAAAAAAAGGACAGCCGATGACGGGCTGTCCTTTTTATACTTATTTTTGTGTAGTTGAACCTGGTTTATCGTCATAGCCTGCAGTAAAAATCGCAGAAAGGAATGCTACACAGACACCGAGGATTATTAATAATTTCATGGGTTGTGCCTCCTAGCGTAATAGTCTGTTTTCAGTATACAGGATTGCCGAAAAAAAAGAAATCATTCCGGACAGCTAATTATGGCAAAAAAGCGTCAATTCCGCTACCATTAAGAAAAAAGGAGGAACGGCCGATGACGAAAGAAAACAATTCACGTGAGAATGGTTCCATGGCATCTAATATGGAAGAGGTTAAGCAACTAGGAAAGCAAATGGAAAAACTACGTGACGAACGCGAATTGAATCAAGATGAGCGCGTTGCCGATCCAAGTCAACATGACCATGCACCGGAGACAGAAAAGCGAGAGGACTGACCAGTAGTGAACTTAACAAAAGATTCAACTGTACAATTAGCGAATGGAATCGAGATACCTCGCATAGGGCTTGGTGTCTATAAGATGACGGACCGCGAGGAAGCACTCCAAGCAATGGAACACGCGCTGGCTGTCGGGTATCGTCATATCGATACAGCCTCTTTATATGATAATGAAAAAGAGGTTGGGGAAGCTGTACGGGCATCTGGTATTCCTCGCTCTGATATTTTTGTTACCACAAAGGTTTGGAACTCTGATCAAGGATACGACGAGACATTACGAGCTTTTGAAAAATCGTTGAAATTGCTCGATATGGACTACCTCGATTTGTATCTGACACATTGGCCGGTCGAGGAAACCTTTGTCGATACGTACCGAGCAATGGAACGACTGTACGATGAGAAATTGATTCGCGCAACAGGCGTTTCGAATCACCATGCACACCATTTAGAAAAAATCATGGCACAGGCAAATGTCGCGCCAATGGTCAATCAAGTAGAATGCCATCCACGTTTAACTCAGTTTGAGTTACGGGAATTTTGTAAAGAACACGGAATCGCTGTGACAAGTTGGTCTCCGTTATCTCGAGGCCGATTACTTGAAGAGCCAAGTCTTGTTCGGCTTGCAGAGAAACATGGAAAATCTCCAGCTCAAATCATCATCCGCTGGCACCTACAAGGGGACTTAATCGTCATTCCGAAATCGGTCACTCCGAAGCGGATAGAAGAAAATATCGATGTCTATGACTTTGAATTGTCCACAGAAGACATGCGCACGATTGACGGCTTGAACTTAAATGAGCGTGTTGGAAAAGACCCAGATAATTTTCATTTTGATTTTTAAAACAAAACGCCATTCCGATTTACTGGAATGGCGTTCGTTTATGTGCGCGGAATTTCCACATTCACCAGTTCACCTGTAAATGGATGACGGAACTGGATACGGAATGCTTGAAGAGCATAGTGTTCAGTTTTAATAGGAAGTGCACCGTATAAGGTATCTCCAATAATCGGGTGACCGATATGAGCCATGTGCACACGAATCTGATGCGTACGACCTGTTTCAAGGAGGACATGCACCTTGGTCATCTTAGGGTTTCGTCCAACTACTTGGTAATGCGTGATCGCAGTTTGTCCTGTTTGAGAAACACGGCGTCGCGAAGGATGATGACGGTCAGCGCCGATTGCTGCTTTAATCGTGCCTTGGTTGTCTTGCATTTCCCCTTGAACAAGTGCTTCATACGTTCGGACAATCTGTTTCTTCTCAAGCATCTGATCAAGAATGGCTTTCGCAATCGGGTGCTTGGCGACGAGTAGCAATCCACTCGTTCCTTCATCTAAACGGTGTACATGCTCGGCATATCCATGGCCTTTGGAATCTAAATAATGGAATACACCATTCATTAATGTCTGTGTATCCGTCACGTCATTCGGATGCGTCTTCATCCCGGCTGGTTTACCCACAATGACGAAATGTTCGTCTTCATAAAACGGTTGTACCGGAATTTTAGGACTTGGGAAGTAGGAGGAACCTTCCGCTTCGTAGCGAAGCATGATGGTCGAGCCCACTTCAAGAGGCTGATCCCATGGAAGAGGAGTCCCTTCCAGCGTTTGAACCGCTTTTTGCATGCGCAATTCGTGAATCCGTTTCTTGCCGAGCTGCCATGAATCACGCAAGAGTTCTTCTGGTGTCATCGGGGCAGGAAATGTGATCTGTATTTGAAACTTCATAAGGTAAACTCCTTTAGTTCTTCACGACTTCGTCAAAGAAACGCAGAATTTGATCTTCTGGTAAAGCGCCTACAGCACGCATCTCTTCTTGACCATTCTCAAAGTGAACCAATGTTGGTGTTACTTCGATAGCAAAATCCTGCCACGCCTGTTCGTACTCCAACACATTGTACTGCACGATTTCGACATCTTCTTGCTTAGCTAAAGGCATCAGCACAGGCGTCATTTCTTTACAATACTGACATATTGGACTGAAGAAGTATACCGTTGTCGGTTCGCCAGATTGAATTTTTTCGGTTAATGCATCTGGCAGAATAATGTTTTGATAATTCTCGTCATCTAATAAATCGATCGTTGATTGTTCTAAGTTATCCGTGTCATACGGGTTGTTCGCGAGTTTTTCGCTATTCGACATATTCGTTAAGATAATAATTAAGACAAAGGCAGCGACAATGATACCGCCAAAAATAGCTAATTTTTTCATGCAGGATGGTCCTCCTTGATGAGTTTGAGTACGTACAAGCTGACTACGGCTATGGCAACGAATGCGGTGAATGCCATAAACGGAATCGTTATAAACCCTAAATAGTTCACATACTCACCTGTACATGACACACGGCCACAAGCCGGAGCAGATTCACGTAAAAAGTCGAGCTTTTGGATTCCATAATGATAGAGAGATGTCAGTGTACCGATGCCTGAAAACACGAGAGTAGTCCATGCGATTTTGGCATTTTTTTGAACGATGGCGACACCGATAAGTAGAACAAGTGGATACATCAGGATGCGCTGATACCAACATAACTCACATGGTTCATAATGACGAATCTCTGAAAAATACAACGATCCGAGGGTAGCAGTGAACGCAAAAATCCACATAAGCAGCAATGCGTTTTCAATTCGTTTCGACATACAGTTGATTCCTTTCAGTCAGCTTTTTCTATTCAAGTATAGACTTTCACTCAGGGCAAGTAAAACATTTTCAACCTCTTCTGTGACAGGGTATAATGAATGATAACGCGCAGAAGGAGGGGTTCAGATGAAAGAGGAATTCGATTCCACTCAATTTGAAAAACATATGATGATTCGTCAGATGACGTTTGCAGATATAGAAGCTATTTTAGAAATTCAAAAGATATCGTTTCCCGGGATGGAACCTTGGAAAGTTGAGCATCTCCGAAGCCACTTGACAGTATTCCCTGAGGGACAGTTGGTTGCAGAACTCGACGGGACGGTCATTGGTTCTTGCTCCAGCTTGATTATCAATTTTGACGAGTACGACGATCGTCATTCATGGTCGGATGTTACGGACGGAGGGTACATCACGAACCACAATCCGGACGGATACAATCTTTACGGAATTGAAGTCATGGTGCATCCGGAATATCGTCGTATGAAAGTAGGGCAGCGACTGTATGAAGGTCGGAAAGAAATTGCCAGACAATACAATTTAAAATCCATTATTATTGGTGGACGCATCCCGAACTATCATAAATATTCGGATGAGTTGTCTCCTCGCGAGTATGTGACAGCGGTCTCACGCCATAAGATTTATGATCCTGTCCTCACGTTCCAGCTGATGAACGGGTTTACATTAATGCGTATCAATCCGAACTATTTGCCGGACGATAAAGCATCTGGTAAATTTGCGACATTAATGGAATGGAACAATGTTGATTATATACCGCTATCGAAGCGCCATTTCCGTACAAGTTATCCAGTGCGTATTTGTGTCGTTCAATACATGATGCGGAAAATCAGTTCATTTGAAGAATTTGCGAATCAAGTGGAATACTTTGTTGATGTCGCATCCGATGCGCAGTCTGATTTTGTGGTGTTCCCTGAAATTTTCACTACGCAACTGATGTCGTTCCTAGAAGAACCATCTCCATCACAAGCCGTACGTCGTTTAACAGAATATACACCCCAGTACATGGAGCTCTTCAGCGACTTATCCGTACGCTACAATATCAATATCATCGCTGGTTCTCATTTTGTGAAAGAAGATGATGATGAGATTTATAACATCGCTTACTTGTTCCACCGGGACGGCTCGATTGATAAACAATACAAGATTCACATTACACCAAACGAGCGCAAATGGTGGGGAATCAGTGCAGGAGATTCCGTCCGCGTATTCGATACGGACTGCGGAAAGATTGCCATCCAGATCTGTTATGACATTGAGTTCCCTGAACTTGCACGAATCGCAACAGATATGGGGGCGAATATAATTTTCACTCCGTTCTGTACAGAAGATCGACAAGGCTATCTTCGCGTTAAATACTGTGCACAAGCCCGAGCTGTAGAAAACCAAATCTATACGGTCATTTCCGGAACAATTGGAAACCTGCCACAAACAGAAAACATGGACATTCAGTATGCTCAGTCAGCAATTTATGCTCCATCCGACTTTGAATTTGCCCGTGATGGAATTGTTGGTGAGACTGAAGCCAATGTGGAAATGGTGTTGATTGGCGATGTCGATCTTGAAATTCTGCGCCGTCAACGTCAAGACGGAACAGTCAAACAACTGAAAGACCGTAGACATGATGTCTACGCGGTTGAGTATAAAAAAGGATAAAGGGCTGGTCTTTGGACCGGTCTTTTTTCATAGGGAGAGATGACTGTGCATTCTTCATTAAATGACCATATGACACTATTAAAAGAAATTGCGGAGTTCTTAAATGAAGAGACAGAGATGGAGACGATGCTACAAGGGGCTCTAAAAAAGTTACTTACACGCAGCGTCTTTGCCTCCGGTTGGATTTTCTTTATTGACGGAAAAGGGAAACATAAACTGATTGCCGCTGAAAATCTTCCACCTGCCCTGATGGAAAATGATTGTCGTTCGATGAAGCGTGGCGGTTGTTGGTGTGTTTCACGCTACCATAACGGCGAACTTCAGAAAGCGTCCAATATCATTGAATGTCAGCGAATTGAACAGGCACGCAGACAGAGCGAGAAATCGTCAGGGGAAATCACACATCATGCGACCGTTCCACTTCAGTCCGGGAAGGAAAAGTTCGGACTTTTGAATGTGGCGACACCCAACACAATCGAATATGATCAGAGTGAACTGGCTTTACTTGAGTCCATTGCTTTTCAAATCGGCTCTGCCATCAAACGTATCCATTTGACGAGACAAGAACAAGAAATTGCCCTGGTACAAGAACGGAATCGACTCGCACGAGATTTACACGATTCCGTTAACCAGCTTCTCTTTTCTGTCACGCTCACCTCTAGGGGGGCCATGGAGATGACGGAAGATATGGAACTGAGAGATGCGTTTCATGATATTCATCAATTGACGCAAGAAGCGTTGACGGAGATGCGCGCACTAATCTGGCAACTCCGGCCGAAGGGATTGGAAACGGGACTTCTTGAAGGAATCAAAGGATATGCAGAAATGCTTGGTATTCACGTAGTCACTCATGTGTCGGGTGTCATCCAGCTGCCTTCCCGAATTGAAGAGACCATCTTCCGTATCGTCCAGGAAGGGCTGAATAATATCCGGAAACATGCGGGTACGAATCAAGCTGAGTTGTTTTTAACGGTGAATTCAACGGATGTCCTCGTTATTTTAAAAGATGACGGGAGGGGGTTCCATGCTGGGAAAATTCCAGGAACCCTTGCCTCTGTTGGTATGCAGAGCATGCGTGAGCGCGCTCAAGCCGTTGAGGGCACAATTGAATGGATCAGTGCGCCATCTGAAGGTACAGAAGTGTTCGTACGAATTCCATATTAGGGGGGAATGTAATGATTCGAATCGTGATTGCGGATGATCATCATGTTGTCCGAAGAGGTTTATTATTTTTTTTAAAGACACAAAAAGATTTTGAGGTCGTGGGAGAAGCGAAAGACGGACAAGAAGCCATTGAGCGGTCACTAGAAACGCAACCTGATGTGGTCTTGATGGACTTAGTGATGCCAACAAAAGATGGGATTCAAGCGACAAAAGAGATTAAACAGCAACTTCCAGATACGCACGTGCTAATGCTCACGAGTTTCTCCGACCGTGACCATGTGGTTCCTGCAATTGAAGCGGGGGCAGCAGGTTACCAATTAAAAGATATCGAACCGGATGAGCTAGCGAGTGTCATTCGTCAATTGATGAGTGGGGAAAAACCAGTCAATGCCGTCGCACAGACAGAACTAGAAAAAGAGCGGTCTGAATATAAACCTCATATTTTAAATCCATTGACGGCACGGGAGCAAGATGTGTTAGCGGAATTAACCAAGGGAAAAAGTAATAAAGACATTGCGTCAACTTTGTTTGTCACTGAAAAAACGGTGAAGACCCATATCTCCAATATCTTCGCAAAGCTCAGTGTGCAGGACCGCACGCAAGCAGCACTCTACGCTGTGAAGCATGGTCTGACAGAACCTAGCGGAAAAGGGTAAAGCCGAGTCGTAGGACTCGGCTTTACTCGTGTTCGATTAGATCGTATTCAGGCTCAATATGAACAAGTGCGAGAGCATGTGGCTTTGCTTTATGAATCTTGCGTTCAATTTCTTCCGTGATCCAGTGACTTTCTATGACATTGAGGTAAGGATCAACGGTAACCGTCACATCGATCATCGCTTGATTTCCGTGCATCCGTCCTTTTAAATCCAATACTTGATAGACACCCGGTGTTTTTCCTACAAGAACGTTCAGTGCCTCCGCATCCTCACTATTAAATCCATCAGAGAGCGTAAAGGCAGCGTCATAAAAGATTCCATACGCTGTGTAGAGAATAATCACGCCCACAATAAATGCAGTGAGTGAGTCGAGAATGGGAAAGCCGACGATGGCTCCAATAATTCCAATAGACGCACCGATTGATACAAATGCATCTGACCGATTGTCATAAGCAGCAGCTCGTAGCGCAGATGATTTTATTTTTCTCGCAAGAGCTATATTGTAGCGGTATACCCCATACATCACAACTGCACTGCCAAATCCAACGAACAGCGTAATGGGCGATGGAGCCTGTTGTACTGGGTTCATCAAACTTTGGAATGACTGAATGACTACTTGGATACCGATGATTGCCATAATGAATGCGGCGATTAGAGAAGAAATCGTCTCTGCTCGTAAGTGTCCATAGGCATGATGATCATCTGGGGGTTTTTGAGAGATTCGTAACCCAATGAGGACGGCAACCGATGCAATGATGTCTGTAAAGTTATTTAGTCCATCGGCACGCAGTGCTTCTGAGTTTCCGATGTAGCCTACGATATACTTTGTTGAAGAGAGGAGCATATAGACGGCAATACTGAGCCAGGCTCCTTTTTCCCCTTTGCGTAAGTTTGTATAGAGTTCCAAAATGTTTCCTCCCTGCAACACGACCTAAACGACAAAAACGACTTCCGAAGAAGTCGTTTTTTACTTAAGATATAGGTGCTGTTTCTTGTTCATCAGGCGCATCTAAACGAATCACTTCTAAATAATGAATCTGATGGCCATCAATCTCTTTAATTTTAAATTCAAAGCCTTCAGCTGTCAATTTATCTCCTTGAACAGCCTCATACTTTTCTTTCATGACCCACCCACCGATGGTATCGATATCTTCTTCTTCAAAGCGTGTGCCAAGTAAGTTATTGACGTTTCCGAGAAGCATCTTCGCATCAATGATATAATGGCCTTCGCTAAGTTTTTGAACTTCTGGTCGTTCATCTACGTCGAATTCATCTCGGATATCCCCGACAATTTCTTCAATAATATCTTCAATCGTCACAAGTCCCGATGTTCCACCGTATTCATCCATTAAGATGGCCATATGAATGCGTTCTCTCTGAATTTTAAGTAGAAGATCACTGATCGGCATCGATTCGATTACTTGAATGATGGGTTGCATATAGTTGATAACAGGCGTGTGCCCGCTCTTAGGGTCTTTAATATAAGCGGTCAATAAGTTTTTCATATTAACCAAGCCCATGATATGATCCTTGTCCCCGCTCGATACTGGGTAACGAGTATATTGTTCAATACCAACGAGCTCAAAGACCTCATTTAAGGTCATATCTTTTTCAATCGATGTGATTTCCGTACGTGGTACCATAATTTCTTTTGCTATTCGGTCATCAAATTCAAAGATTCGGTCCACATATTTGTATTCTGACTGATTGATTTCGCCACTTTTCAAACTGTCGGATAGAATCATGCGCAGTTCTTCTTCGGTGTGACTTACTTCTGCTTCTGATACCGGCTTTAATCCAAAAGACTTCGTTAATAAACGGGCAGAGCCATTTAAAAACTTGATGAATGGATACATGAGACGGTAAAACCAGATGAGGGGAGTGGCAGATAATAGCGTCACACGCTCCGATAATTGGATCGCTGCTGTTTTTGGAGCCAGTTCACCTACGACGACATGTAAAAATGTGACGAGAGAGAACGCAGCGATAAAGGATAAGATACTGGACATCTGTCCATGAATTCCAATCCATTCAAATAAAGGATGAAGCAGAGCTTCGGCAACAGGTTCACCAAGCCACCCTAGACCTAGAGCAGAAATGGTGATTCCAAGCTGACAAGCGGACAAGTACTCATCCAAATTCGATGTGACTCGTTTTGCTGCAGCAGAACCTTTTACACCTTCCGCGACAAGTTGATCGATTCGTGTATGACGAACCTTGACAATGGCAAATTCAGTTGCTACAAAAAAAGCGGTTAAACCAATTAAGACAACAAATGTTGTCAAACGTATGGCTATGTCCAAATAAAGACTTTGCTCCTAACCCAAATGAGGGGGAGAGACAAAGTGTACACCTCCTAATAATAGAAAAAATGGGTAATCACATTTATCATAAAAGAATATTACGGGATTGTAAAACTTTTTTAATGAGTTTCAGAGACGCGTTTGATTTGTTAAAATATAAGCACATTCTTATTTCTTAAGGAGGCACTATGGGGAATTTAAAAGAAATAGCAAAAGCATCAACAAAGCTTGGTTTGACATCATTTGGAGGACCGACTGCTCATTTAGGTTACTTCCGTGATGAATATGTAGAGAAACGCAAATGGCTCGATGACAAATTGTATGCTGACATTGTAGCCTTATGTCAGTTCCTACCGGGTCCAGCTTCTTCACAAGTAGGAATCGCCATAGGGATGATACGTGGAGGAATCCTAGGCGGAATTGTGTCATGGGCGGGTTTTACTTTGCCATCCGTTCTATTTTTAATGCTCGCTGCATACTTTGTGATCGGGTTTGGATTTACAGACAGTGGTATCATACAAGGTCTTAAAATTGTAGCAGTAGCCATTGTTGCACATGCTCTGTTAGGAATGCAGAAAAGCTTAGCACCCGACGCATTACGAATCGCATTTGCGATTGTTGCAGCGATACTAGTCTTACTTATTCCAACAGCCTGGGGGCAAATCGGAGTGATTGTTGGAGCTGGAGTCCTTGGGTATCTATTATTTAAAAAAGAGCAAACACCAGACCAGGTGAAGTTGTCCTTATCATTTGGAAAACGAACAGGAATCATAGCTTGGGTATTATTTGCAGGTTTACTAATGGTTCTCCCTATAATTCGAACGTTTTCTGACCATGCGTATATCGCAATTTTAGATACATATTACCGTGTGGGATCCATTGTGTTCGGAGGAGGGCATGTGGTCTTACCAATGCTCGAGCGTGAGGTGGACATGTCTAGTGACTTATTCTTAGCGGGATACGGATTGGCTCAGGCAGTACCAGGGCCATTATTTACACTTTCCGCATTTCTAGGACAGGTAACAGCTGGAATTCCTGGAGCATTGCTTGCTGTCTTTGCAATGTTCCTACCTTCTTTTTTACTTGTCATTGGAACATTACCATTCTGGTCAATCATTCGTTCCAAGAAAGGAATTCAAGCAGCACTCAAAGGAGTCAATGCAGCAGTAGTGGGAATTCTCCTGGCGGCTTTATATGATCCTGTTTTTACAAGTGCAGTCAGCTCGTCATTCGATTTTATCATCGTTCTAATTACGTTTACGCTTTTAACCGTTTTTAAATTTTCTCCTATTAAAGTAGTCGCCGTAAGTGCGTTGTTAGGCTTACTGTTTTACGGTGTTTAATTAAATTAAAAAAATATTGACACTTGGAAAATGAGTATGTTAGTGTAAAGAGGTACTAAATAATCAGGAATGGAGGCAGGAAACATGAAAACTTTAGTGAGTAAAAATCACAACAATTCTATGACTACCTTCCTGCCGAATATGACACATGTTCTATAACCTTTTTTAAAGGTTTCTATGCACATGTCCATCCTTGGGCATGTGCTTTTTTGTGTTCATTTACTTCCATTATTTAGAAAATAAAAGAGGAGTGAAGAAGATGTACAAAAAAAGTATGGCATTCAAAGTAACGTGGGTTGAGTCACTCGAAAGTGGTTAGTGACGGAAAAAGGAGAGAAGACTATGTTTAGTGTACTAGGGAAATTAAGTTGGTTTTTTAAAGACCATTGGGTTCGTTATTCGGTAGCTATTACGCTACTTATTATAGGAAGTGTTATTGAGGTCATTCCACCATGGATTATCGGAGAAGCCATTGATGCTATTACCACCGGGGAATTGACGAGCAGTACACTGCGCACGTATGTGATCTTATTCGCCGCCATTATTTTAGGTGGCTACATCACGAATTTTATTTGGCAGTACCAGCTGTTCGGTGGGTCTGTAAAGATTGAGCGCATTTTACGCACGCGCTTAATGTCTAAATTCTTACATATGACACCTGGATTTTATGAAAAAAATCGAACGGGCGATTTAATGGCTCGTTCAACGAATGATTTAAATGCAGTGGCGACAACAGCAGGTTTTGGAATCATGACATTGATCGACTCGACTCTCTACATGTTAGCTATTATCTTAGCAATGGGATTTTTCATTTCTTGGAAGCTTACGTTCTTTGCATTGCTGCCGATTCCAATATTAGCGATCATCATGCAATATTTAGGGAAAATCATTCATGAGAAATATATGGATGCTCAAGATGCATTCGGAAACTTGAATGACCGAGTATTGGAATCAATTGCAGGTGTCCGAGTCATTCGCGCGTACGTTCAAGAAAGACGAGATGAGCAGAATTTTGCAGATATGAGCAACATGGTGTTTGAGAAAAACATGGTTGTAGAACGAATTGATGCGTTGTTCGGTCCGATTACTAAAGTAGGAACTGGAATCAGCTATGTTGTAGCCCTTGGGTACGGAGCCCATCTCGTCAGCATAGGTGAGATGACGGTTGGAAATCTTGTCACGTTCAATGTCTATCTTGGGTTAGCCATCTGGCCAATGTTTGCCATTGGAGAACTCATCAATGTTATGCAACGGGGGAATGCTTCTCTTGATCGTGTTCAAGAGACACTGAATGCGGACGTGGATGTACCAGAACCACAGCGTCCAACGAAAGGAATGCCAGAGCCAACAGTTGGTTTCTCCCGTGTCCATTTCCAATACCCTACTTCTAAAGTAATCAATTTAGACCAGATTGATGTGCGCATTGAAGTAGGTCAAACACTTGGTATCGTTGGAAAAACGGGGGCAGGAAAAACGACATTTGTGAAGCAATTGCTAAAAGAATACCCGATGGGGAGAGGGACAGTTGAAATCGGTGATCTAGCGATTGCCGATCAAACACGAGAAGATGTATTATCACGCATTGGGTATGTTCCTCAAGACCATGTATTGTTCTCACGGACTATTCGCGAGAATATCTTATTCGGAAAAGATAATGCTTCAGAAGAAGACTTAAAGCAAGCGATTCATCTGGCATACTTTGAGAAGGACCTTAACAATTTACCGCTGGGACTTGAAACCCTGGTCGGTGAAAAAGGTGTATCCTTGTCAGGTGGTCAAAAGCAGCGTGTGTCAATCGCACGTGCACTGATTAAAAATCCGGATATTCTACTTCTTGATGATTCGTTGTCTGCTGTCGATGCGAAAACGGAATCTAAAATCATAGAAAATATCCAAAAAAATCGAACGGGGAAAACAACCATCATTACAACTCACCGTCTGTCTGCTATTCAACATGCAGATCATATCATCGTCTTAGATGATGGACGGATTATTGAACAGGGAACGCACCAATACCTTCTGGCAAACGGCGGGTGGTACAGAGAACAGTTTGACCGTCAACAGTTAGAGGAGGTGAAGGGATGAGTACTTCTAAACGTCTCTATCACTATGCAATGAAATATAAAAAGCCCATCTTTACAGGGCTTGGCTTGTTAACACTCGCGGTAATTGTAGACTTGATAGGTCCCTTTATTGCGAAGTATATTATCGATACACAAATCACAGCGGAACAAATTAACTTTGTTGTGATTGCCCAATTACTCGCGGTCTTTTTTGGACTGCAAGTAGCTGCAGCCATCTTTCGTTATTTCATGTTTATACAATTACAGATTGGAGCAAACCGAATCGTCCAGCGACTACGAAATGACGTCTTCGAACACATTCAACGTGTCCCTGTAAAATATTTTGATAACTTACCGGCAGGGAAAATCGTTGCACGTGTAACAAATGATACAGAAGCAATTCGTAACCTTTACGTACAAGTTCTTTCACAGTTTGCGACGAGTATCATTTCTATTGCGGGTGTTTATGTCGCTCTGTTCATATTGGATATGCGACTTGCTGCAATGGCTCTCGTCGTCATTCCAATCGTTTATATTTGGATGATCGGGTACCGTAAATATGCATCGCAATACAATCATATCGTCCGCACAAAACTTGCTGACATGAATGCGATGATCAATGAATCGATTCAAGGAATGTCCATCATTCAAGCATTCCGTCGTGAAAAACAGATGGCAGCAGAATTTGATGAGATGAACCAAAGTCACTACACGTATCAGAGTAAACTTTTGAAGCTGGATTCGGCGACATCGTTTAACTTAGTCTTTGTCCTACGGAACATGATGTTTCTTGGCTTCATTCTTTATTTTGGGTCGATATCCATCGGCACAGAAGCAGCTGTAACGGCAGGTACGTTGTATGCGTTCGTAGATTATATCACTCGTCTATTTAATCCACTGACAGGAATCGTTAATCAGTTCTCTCAATTAGAGAGATCGCTCGTTGCAGGTACGCGTGTATTTGAATTATTGGATGAAACGGGAGAACAAGTTTCGGATGCTCGTATTAAGCGCTATCAAGGAAATGTCGTCTTTGATAATGTGTGGTTTGCCTACAAGGAAGAAGAGTATGTATTGAAAAACTTGAACTTCTACGCGAAAAAAGGGGAAACGGTAGCTCTTGTGGGTCATACTGGGTCGGGGAAAAGTTCCATTATGAATCTGCTGTTCCGATTCTATGACCCGACAAAAGGAACCATCTATATTGATGGTGTTGATATGACATCACTTTCTCGTCAAGCTGTGCGTGAACATATGGGAATCGTACTTCAAGACCCATATCTCTTTACCGGTACCATTGCTTCAAATATCAGTCTAGATGATCCGAAAATTACGCGTGAGCGTATCGTTCAAGCAATGGAAGCTGTTGGCGGAGACCGAGTTCTGAAAAATTTGGAACTTGGACTAGACACGCCGGTCGTCGAAAAAGGAAGTACACTTTCGTCCGGTCAGCGACAATTGATTTCATTTGCGCGAGCTCTCGCTTTTGATCCGGCGATCCTTATTTTAGATGAAGCGACCTCCAATATTGATACAGAAACGGAAGAACTGATTCAACATGCGATGGACGTCTTGAAAAAAGGACGAACGACATTTATTATTGCGCACCGCTTATCAACGATTAAAAACGCAAACCGAATCCTCGTCTTAGATAAAGGAGAAATCGTCGAAAATGGCACGCATGATGAACTTGTCGCCCTCGGTGGTCAATATGAAAAAATGTATCGTCTGCAAGCCGGAACTGCCCAACTCGCGTGAAACCTTTTGGATTAGTCGGACGTAGTTATTTAGGAAGCTAAGTTGAGAGGAGATTATGCACGTGTCGATATTTCAAAAAATGCTGGCAAGCGTGGGAATCGGATCTGCAAAAGTAGATACCATCTTATCAAAAGCGGTTTACCGAGCAGGTGAGATGCTTGAAGGGACGATCAAAATTTATGGAGGTACAAGTGACCAACAAGTAGATGCGATTTATCTATCGGTTTATACCACGTATCTTCGTGAATCGGATGATCGGAAAGTGACGGATTACGCAGCTATTCACAAAGAAAAAGTTTCGGAGCGTTTTCTCATCACTGCTGGAGGGCAAAAGGATATACCTTTCCGTTTTACTCTTCCTTTTGATACGCCTGCGACAAAAGGCAGTACACGCGTATGGATACAAACGGGGGTGGATATTGCCTCGGCAAAGGACCCAACAGACAAAGATTTCATTCAAGTCGAACCTACACAGATTGCCCAACACGTCTTACAAGAAGTGGAACGTCTTGGATTCCGCTTACGCAAGTCGGAATGTGAGCAGGCGTCTCGTAAATACCGAGGCATCTATCCATTTATGCAAGAGTTTGAGTATGTGCCGATGACAGGAGAATTCTACGGAAAACTCGATGAACTCGAAATCGTATTTCTTTCACAAACGGCTGAAAAAGCAGAACTGTTACTGCAAATTGACCGAAAAGCACGTGGGTTTGGCGGTTTTTTAGCAGAGGCACTTGATCAAGATGAAACGTATGTGCCTTTGACTTTGACCAAGCAGCACCTGTCATCAATCCATGACCAGTTGTACCGCATTCTCAAAAAATATTCCTAATGAAAAACGCTTCGCCAATCCATTTTGGCGGAGCGTTTTTCAATCATAGACATGAAAAACCATGAGTTCATGGATAAATTGTTTGACCTGTTGTTCATTTTCCGGAGTAGCGTCCAACCAGTTGATGGTCCCGTCCTTCTCATATTCCGCACGATATTTTTCATGCTTATAGTAAAACTGCACTTCCCAGCCAGGAAGGGCTTTATTTTCGTAGAGTGAGCGGTAACTAAAATGCTGTAACATTTTTTAGACTCCTTTCATATGCTCATTTATTTTAGCATAAGTTCTATAGAAGGGAGAGAGCTGAATGAATACTGAACTTGAAAATGTGATTCGCGATAAATACGAAGCATATTACCACTATCGTCAACTATACGATCATACGAGAGACAAAACATTACGTAAGTCGATTCTGCATATTGCTGAAGATGAAAAAGCACATTACGAGATGTTCCAGCAACTTTATTTCCTGTTAACAGGAGACTACGTAAAGAATCTAAAGAAGCCCGAACCTTTTTCAGACAATCGACAGTTTTTACACCATGCTCTCGAGAAAGAACTCGATGCTGCTGACCACTATAAAATGCTTGTATTGAAAGCGCAAGGGTCTGAGCATGTTACTCCTTTTTGGATTGCTATGCACGATGAGATGGAACATGCCATCCGGCTTCAAACATATCTCTATGAATTTGATGAGAGGTCCTGATTCCTTCAGGAGCTCTCTTTTTGATATACTAACAGCTAGAGAATACAGAAAAAGGTGAAGAAATGTCCATTTTATTAACCATCCTCTTTATGGCGGTCATTGGTGCCATCATTGGTGCATTTACCAACCATATTGCCATCAAAATGCTCTTTCGACCATACGAAGCAAAGTACATTGGTTCGTGGCGAGTCCCATTTACTCCTGGGCTTATTCCAAAAAGACGTGAAGAACTTGCAACTCAACTTGGAAAGCTCGTGATTCATTATCTCTTAACTCCTGAACTGATTGAGCGAAAGTATTTAAATCAGCAAGTACGCGATAAAATCGAAGCATTCATCCATCAACAGGTTGTGGATCATGCGGGATTATCTGAAACACCAATTGAAGAATGGCTAGAACGAGCGGGAGTTTATGGGGCAGAGGAGCGGATTCAGACCGTTATAGAAGAACAAGTGGACTATCAGTCGCTTCGACTCATTCACTCTATTCAGACAGGCAAACTTTCAGAATTGATGCCAGAGAGCTGGATTGCGAAAGTGGATGCCAATGTACCGGAAGTGACAGAAATCATTCTCCAGAGAGGGCAAGACTACTTTGCATCCGAGCAAGGGAAGCAGACGCTGAAACAGCTCGTTGATGATTTTCTTGTATCGAAAGGCACGTTCGGTAATATGGTACTGATGATGGTGGGAGATTCCGACACATTTGCACGAAAATTGCAGCCGGAAATCAGCAAGTTTTTAACCGCACCGAATACGAAAAATCTTATCTCTGGTTTGCTTATAAAAGAGTGGAACGAGCTTAAAGAGCGTCCACTTGCGGAACTTCTTAATGGATTTGATGCAGAACCAGCAATTGCCGACGTAAAAGCTTATTTGTTCAATCAAATCAACCTGAAGAAGCAACTCGGTGAACCCATCACGAGATTTTTGCCAACGGCTGAAAGCTTTTTGACTGCCAAATTGATTCCTAAAGTAACCAATTATGGATTTGAGCGTATTCTGGCAGAACTGCCTGCATTGTTTGAGAAACTTAAACTTGATCAAGTCGTGAAAGAGCAAGTAAACACCTTCCCAGTTTCACGATTAGAGGAACTTGTGTTAGGCTTATCAAGAAGAGAATTTAAAATGATCACAATTCTCGGCGGTCTCTTGGGTGGTCTCATTGGAGTCATTCAAGGAATCATCGCTATTTTACTCAATAGTTAGGAGCATACGACATGAATATTTACGACGATATTAATCGCTTAGAAGCGACACTTCGCACGACTACCGAAATGCAAGATGTGAAGCAAGCCATCGAAGCTGTAAAAAGCGACGAAGAGGCAAAGAATTTATTTGAATCTTTCCGTAAAATCCAAATGACGCTACAAGAGAAGCAAGTAAAAGGTGAGGAAATTGCTGGAGAAGAGCTTGAATATGCTCAAAAAACAGCCCAGCTTGCCCAGTCAAATGAAAAGATCATGGTCATGTTAGAAGCTGAAATGAAGCTAAGCCAATTGATTGAAGAAATTAATCGAATTTTATTAAAACCTGTTCAGGAACTTTACGAACAATTTTAATAATATGCTGCTATTCATATGAATAGCAGTTTTTTTGAAGGATTTTTTGAGATATTTGACGAATTAAGTAGGAAGAGGAGGGGAAAGTATGTCATATCAAACACTTGAAGTCACAAAAGAAAAGCATGTTATTACGGTGACGTTGAATCGCCCAGATGCCCTAAACTCAATGAATGGGCAAATGATTCAAGAACTACGTGATTGCTTTACATCGCTACTAAACGAAAAAGATGCGCAAATACTTATCCTAAAAGGGAGTGGTCGTGCATTTTCTGCAGGTGGGGATATCAAAGCGATGCTCGCTAATGATGGATCTTTCGAAATGAAAACCATCATGAAACAACTGGAAGAGCTTGCGCTCGCCTATTATTCGCTGCCGATGTTAACTATTGCTTCCGTGCACGGAGCAGCTGCAGGACTTGGCTATAGTTTAGTGCTTGCTAGTGATTTCATTGTAGCGGAGAAATCTGCCAAACTCGCAATGAATTTTATAGGCATCGGCCTAGTACCGGATGGAGGCGGTCATTTCTTCTTGAAAGAACGTACAGGTATTCCTGGTGCGAAGCACATCATCTGGCAAGGAAAGATGATGACAGGGGATGAAGCCCACGCTGCGAAGTTGATTGATCAAGTAGCCGAAGATGGTACTTTACAAGACACAACGAATGCTCTAGTGAAGCATCTCTCGCATTCGCCAGTTGAAGCCATGATTTCTTCCAAACAGATTTTACACGGGACGAAAATGGATGAACTGAAATCTGTCTTAGCGGAAGAAGCGAAGGTTCAAACCAACTTGAGAACGTCAGAAGATCATCTCGAAGGTATTGATGCCTTTGTTTCGAAACGAAAACCTTTTTTCAATCAGTAAAGCTCGCCAATTTGGCGAGCTTTTTGATTAAACGTGGAATAATACAAGTTTCCCTGCTGTATTGACGAGACGATGAGTCGTTTCTGTAAACCCTTTTTCCTCCACTTGCTTTTCTCCTAGACGTTTCGCTTCTTCATCTGAAGCGAATTCCCACTTCTCTTCAGCAAGAAGCTTTCCGGTTGGATCAAAAGCTGTAAATGTGTAAGTGTGCACTTGCTTCTCCCCTTTCTCTATAGTCAGTATACAGAAAAATCCCATGTGATATAATAGAACAAGCATTCGATTTAGGGGGGATTTGCATGACCATTCATTTTTTTCATGCGGCGGATTTACATTTAGGAAGCCCATTTAAAGGACTTCAGCAAATTCCAGAAGACTGGCGGGAACGGCTATCACTGGCGTCGTATCTTGCATTTGATCGATTGATTGAAGACGCAGAGCGAAAGCGTCCCGATTTCATTGTCTTTGCTGGGGATATATATGATGGGGAAAATCGAAGTTTGCACGCGCAATATCGTTTTCAAGAAGGATTGAAACGCTTGTCAGCTAGCAATATCCCGGTGTACATTATCCACGGAAATCACGATCATTTAGCTGGGCGCTGGACACGATTTGACTATCCGCACAATGTAACAGTATTTCAAGAGGTTCCTCATACGCACATTCTGAAACTTTCTCATGCAACCGTTCAACTTACAGGGTTCAGTTATGCTGAGCGCCATATTCAAGGAGCTGTTATTGGGAAGTTCCCGGAAAGACAGTCAGAGGTTGATTATGCTATTGGATTACTGCATGGCAGTGAAGCGTCTCAGAAAGAGCATGATGTCTATGCACCTTTCTCAATTTTAGAATTGCAATCTAAGAATTACGATTACTGGGCTTTAGGTCACATTCATAAAAGACAAATTCTCACTGAAAATCCACCAATCGTCTATTCAGGGACCCTTCAAGGTAGAAACCGGAAGGAACGTGGAGAACAGGGATATTTGGAGGTAAAGCTACAGGGAAAAAGCGCAGAACTCACATTCTGTCCTGTTTCAACCGTCCGATTTGAACAAGTCGAAATCGATGGTACCGAAGTCCGTACGATGGATGAATTACTTGAATGCATACTTTCTCAAGTGACCGATTTGTCAGGTTATTGCGTAATAGACTGCTCTCTGCTCCTGAAAAAAGGGGATTGGCTTCAAGTAGAGAGTGATGAATTATATACATTTCTAAATGAAAAATTGACAGACCTTAGTACGCATCACTTTTTTAACCGAATGACCATTCAGTGGCAACAAGATATGCCATCTCCATTTAAGCAGCTGTTACAGTCAACCGAAGTAACCCGCTTGTCTGTAGGTTTGACCACCTATCTGCCAGAACGAAATGAGTGGGAACAGAGTGTGAGGGAAAAACTGCAGGCACTCTTGCAGGAACGGGGGAATGGACAATGAAAATCCTGGAACTTTATGTTTATGGATTTGGCCAACACCGCGACCAACATTTTCTGTTTGATGAAAGACAAGCCATCATAGGCCCCAATGAAAGTGGAAAATCAACACTCTATGAAGCACTCCTGCAAATTTTATTTGGATTTCCGACGCGTGCGAATAGCAAACGGATGGAACCGAAAAATGGAGGGAGTTTCGGTGGGTGGGCACGTATCGAGAAAGAAGGTACCCTATATCAAGTAGAGAGGGTGACTGGAAAATCTGCGGGGCATGTCACGGTCTCACGAGATGGGCATGTTCTTGGCGGAGAAGATACATTATCGACTATATTAAACGGACTAACACGATCACAAGTAGAAGCGATTTTTGCCTTTCATGTTTTCGATTTGCAACAACTTCACCAATTATCTGAAGAAGATTTAACCGAACTGTTCTTTGTCAGTGGGACGACCGGTAAGAACCCCTATGCGGATATCAAAAAAGAAGCTGAAAAGGAACTGCAACGCCTCTATCGTCCGGGTGGTAGAAAACCACTAATCAATCAACAGCTCGACAAATTGAAAAAACTAGAGCGCTCTCTCGATCAAGCCGCTTCACAGGAGCAGCTTTATTCTCAGCTGCAACACGAAGAAGAAAGCTTACATAAAGTCATTCACACTGGGCGAGTGAAGGTTAGAAGATTGAAAGACTTACTTTCATCAGCGGAAGAACAGCAAGTGTTGCTTCCATACTTTGAGGAATATGATGAATTGATACAGCGAACCACACCTTCCTATTCCTTAATTTCAGAAGAACAAGAAACCCTTGCGCTCGCATGGGAAAAAGAGCGACGAGAACTTTCTGCGCGACTTGAGAAAGTCGCGCAGTCCTCGATAGATTTCCAAGATACCAACCAATTGAAATATGACATTCAACAATTGGAGGATTTCCTTCAAAAAGAGACGCAGTGGCGTGAAGCCCGGGCAAAAATATCTGAACTAGAAGAGCAGCTAGAAGCGATTGTGCGAGAACAACAACCCATTCTCTCGTCGCTACAGCTGCCGGAAGACGCGGTGGAGAAACATTTGCCGTCATTTGATTTATCTTACCAACAAGAAGAACGACTGCAGAAGTTAATGACCAAAGAAAGAATGCCCACATTTTCAGGTCCTTTGTTGTTCTTTCTTGCGGCTTTAGTAGTGACTGTTATAGCAATTCTTTCGGAACAATGGTGGGGATTATTTCCAGCTTTATTATTTGTCGGTCTTGGCTTTCTGAACCAATCATCCAAGAAAGAAGTATCATCTGCTGACATAGCCATACAGCAATTTTTTAAACCCTATCATATTCAAGTTAGTTCTACCTACAGAGCCGAGACGATCTTTGATTCATTGCGTCAGCTTCAAAAATTAGAAGTTGCTTATCGTCAAATCGAAGAACGCTTATACCAGTTCCAGGAAATAATTGATCGCATTCATCATGAAGCAAAAGATATCCATGTAGAAGAACTGGGTCAAGGAGAAGCCTTCCGAGAAGTACGCAGTCAGTTAAATGCAAAGTATGCTCAGTTAAAAGCGTTACAGTTAGCCAATGAAGAATCGGCTCACCAAAATAAAAAGAAGCAGGACTGGAAAGAAGAACTCGATCTGTTGACGCATCAATTGACCTCCATTTTTGATGAACTCAACATTTCATCCGTGGAAGAATTTTATGACCGCCTTACGTACTCGAAGCAAATGCGAAAAGATCAAGAACGTCTAAAGGAAATACGCCTCCGTATTGAAGGGAAAGAGCGAAGAGACCTCTCCAAATCAAAAATTCAGATTGAACTAGATGAAGCAGAGACAGAGTTGGAAGATTCTATTCATGCGCTTATGACGGTGAAACAGAAGATAGAACAAGTGATCAGCAATCAAGAGCGCAGCATGCTACTGCAGACTTTTGAAGAAGAAAAGGCGTATTATGCTTCCCTGGTGACGGAATATGCTGCTTGGAAGACGCTCTCTGAGAGAATTGAGCAGATGTATGCTCACTACCAACAGGAAGTATTCCCAGCCACTCTACAACGTGCGAGTGACCTGTTTAAACGGTTTACAGCAAATGCGTATACCTTTCTACATTATCAAGAAGGAAGTTTTTATGCGGTTCATTCTCAGGGCCATCGTTTTAAACCCGAAGAGCTGAGCCAAGCGACGAAAGAGCAAGCCTATCTTGCGTTACGATTTGCATTAGCGGAAGAAATGGCGAAGGAGAAACCGTTTGTGCTTCTGATGGATGATCCGTTTGTCCATTTTGATGCGGTTCGTTTTCAACAAGTGGTACAATGGTTGTTGAGTGAAGACAATACACTGCCGTTTATTTATTTTTCTTGTCATGAAGAAATCATGGAAGCGCAACCTTCCATTTCTATAGTGAACTTGCAAGCAGAGAGGAGCTTATATTATGAAAGGGATCACAACACTACGCGTAGGAGATTCAGTTGATCATTATCTATTAATCAAACAAAGCACAACAGGTGTAACGACCGTCGGAAAACCGTTTATGTCACTTGTCCTTCAAGATAAAAGTGGAGATATCGAAGCAAAGCTCTGGGATACCAGTGAGGAGCATGAACGTCTGTATGGTGCGGAGCAAATTGTTAAAGTAGGGGGAGAAATCCATGACTATCGCGGCAAACTTCAACTACGTGTAAAAAGTATACGTCCTGTGAAAACGGATGAGGGGATCGGCATTACTGATTTGGTACCTTCTTCAGAGAAATCTAAAGAAGAACTGATGACGGAACTCACACCTTATCTCTTTGAAATGAACAATCCAAACATTCAACGTCTGACACGTCATTTGTTGAAAAAACACCATCAAGCGTTTACTACGTATCCGGCAGCTACACGTAACCACCATGACTATGCATCAGGTCTGATTGATCATGTGGTCTCCATGCTGCGTTTAGGGAAGGCGCTTGCTGAACTCTATCCAACACTTAATAAGGATTTGCTTTATGCAGGAATCATGTTGCATGACGTAGGAAAGGTTATCGAATTATCCGGACCAGTGGCTACTTCTTACACGATTGAGGGTAATTTGTTAGGCCACATTTCGATTATGGTGAACGAGATTGCCATGGCTGCCAAAGAACTTGAAATCGAAGGCGAAGAAGTCATGTTGCTTCAACATTTAGTTCTTTCCCATCACGGAAAAGAAGAGTGGGGCAGTCCGAAACGTCCAATGGTTCGAGAAGCCGAAATACTCCATTACATCGACAACATCGATGCGAAAATGGCGATGTTAAATCGTGCACTAGAAAAGACAAACCCTGGTGAATTTACAGAACGTCTTTTCCCACTTGAGAATCGTTCCTTCTACCGACCTACGTTTGATTAAAAAAAATCCACTGCTTGAGCAGTGGATTTTTTGTTATTCAGCTGAATCTTCTTCAGTTGTTTCTTTAGCAGCTGGCTCTTCGTAATCTAAGAAGTTCGCAAGTGCTGCATTTAAATCTTCATCTTTAATTTCTACATTTCCGTCCTTCATTAACTGAGCGACTTTCCCAAATAGCGCATTCGTATCCGCTTTTTCAAGCTTCACTTCACGCGCTAACTCTTCTTTCATATCTTCATATGATTTTTCAATATCACGTTTTTCAACAACTTCAATGATGTGGAAGCCAAATGACGTTTGAACTGGATCACTGATAACACCTGGCTCTAAAGAAAATGCGACTTCTTCAAATTCAGGGACCATCTGGCCTTTTCCAAACCATCCTAAGTCTCCGCCTGAAGTTTGAGCTTGTGGTTCCGTAGAGTATTCTTTCGCGAGCTCCGCGAAATCTCCACCGTCTTCAAGCTTTTGCTTCACTTCGTTTGCTATCGCTTCATCCTCAACTAAGATATGACGAGCGTTTACTTCTGTCTTTTGTGCATCGTATTTCGCTTGAATTTCTTCCTCAGAAGCTTCTACATTTTCAATTAAGGCTTCTTCTTGTAACAAGTTTAATTTTAGGAATTTTTTATACGACTCTTCGTTGTACCCTTGCTGAGCAATATACGCCTCGAAGTTTTCGCCATATTCTTCTTTATCTGCATCAAGAGCCGCTTGGACTTGTTCGTCAGATACATCATATTTAGAATCTAATGTTTTTTCGATCATAAGTAGTTGAAGAGCTTGATCGCCAATCGAAGCTTTCATTTCGTTATAGAGATCCTCTTGAGTAATATCTCCAAATTCAGAACTTACGACAACTTGTGATGTGGATTCTTCGTCAGAGCATGCACCCAAAGCAAAAATAGACGCTGCTAGCGCAGTTGTTACTACGATTTTTTTCATACTATAATCTCTCCTAACTATTTTCAGACAATGCTTACTATAACATAAACGAAAAAAAAACAAAATAGTTGCATCACTGCCTAAGCAGTGAAGTATTAGCTGTCATATGTTAGAGGACAAGGGGGTGAGAACATGGGTAATAACTATTCAGGCGGCGGAACAGGCTTTGCACTGGTTGTCGTTTTATTTATTTTGTTGATTATTGTAGGGGCTATTTTCTATTATTAATTCCAAAAGAGAACGGATGCCGTATAGGCATCCGTTCTTCTTAACTAACATAAGTTATTTCTACATAAAGTGCAACGAACAGTACCATTATACAAAAATTGAGCATACGGAATACTTTCGTTTGTTTTTCTTCTGATAGTTCACGCGAAGTGACGAAGGCATAAGCCATTCGATTGATTTGAAAAAAATAGAAGGCGGCAAAGACCATTAATGCCAAGATAATCATAACGAAACTCCCTTCACTAGCCTCTTCATCATAGCAAATAGGGAAGTCTGCCGCAACAAATTAAACCCGTGGTGCTACTAGGATTTCATAGCCGTCTTCGACTTCTTCAATAAACGCCTTTTTCGGGGAATGGATTAATTCTTTCACATAAATTAAGTCAATGACACACATTCCGCAGTGATAAGCAAACAGAATCTGGAAGTAATGAGCGAATGATGGCCAAATGAGCATCCCAGAAATAAATACAGCGGAAAGTAACAAAAATGGTAACAGTAGTGCAAAAATAAAGCGTCCTTTACCGATCGGTTCACAAATTCGAATCATAAACATCGGTATGATGCGAAAATGCATCGTGCGAATAAGTCGGACTCTTCCTTTTTGTGAGACTAAAGGAAGGTAATGCAGGAACTTATGAACAGGGTAAACAGCCAGAAATCCGATAAGAAAGAACAGAAAATACTCACTGGATGCTCCACTATCTGTCATAAATGTGAATCCAATATAGGTAAAAGAAAAAATGATAAATACAAGAAATGAAGATAATAAAAAGATGCGATCATAACCATATTGTCGTTTAATATTAATGCTTTTCCAGCATTGCATGGTAACACTCCTAAGTTGATTGTTCAAGAGTATACAATACGATGTTTTTAGAGCTTTTTCAAGTGCTTCCTATTTAAAATTTTTGTAGCCGCTTTCATTCCTTCTCTTCAAAGTCAAATTCATTCTCGATGTTGGCTAAAGATCGTTCAAAAATATCCATAAAATCATCACCATAAATGTTTCGAATTACAGCCATCATATCCATAAATTCAGGAAAACGACCATAGATCGATTTGATGGGAAGAGAGCCTTCAATCACCGAATGGGACGTATTATGATAATTCTCATACATCTCCTCAAGTAGGGCAGATCCTTTGTCTGTGACTGTCACATACGTGTTTCGCTTATCATCTTCTCGTTTAGAGAAAGCGAGTAGTTCCCGTTGTTCTAATTTTTTTGAAAAGTTGAAGGCGGTAGAAACGTGCATCACACCAAATTTGGCGATATCAGAAATGGTGGCTCCTTTTAAATGATACGCAATCCACAAAATGTGATGTTCATTTATATTCAAGTCATACGGTTTGATCCACGCCTGCCAGTCCTTTTCAACAGCTTTCCATAATGCTTTTGAAAGTTGGCCGAGTCGTTGACTAAATATCATGGCTTCTTTTAGAGAATAGTTTTCTGACATAGAGTTTCCCACCTTTACCGTTCGATTTTGTTAGTATTAGTATACCAACAGAACGTTAGAAACGGAAATACTTGAATAGAATACTATTGGTTAAAAAATAAAACAGGTACCTAAAGGATACCTGTTACGATGCTTGCTCTTTCGATTTTTTAGGAAGGGCTTGTTGAATTTCATCCATGGAACGTTGGATAGCTTCAAGATCTTGTTGAATTTTCTCTTGTATTGGAGCCGTTTCTCTTTGCCAAGTATCAATACTTTCTTTCATTCCAGTCAACGTGTCTGGCGCAATTTCTTTTGCAGAATTGATGACCTGTTGCAAAGATTCCTTTACTTCTTGAAACTGTACTTTAACGTCTTGAAAATCTGATTTAAATCCAGCTGAAGTCGCTTTGATTTTTGAACGTACTTCTTTCCCGCTCTTGGGTGCTGTAAGCAAGATGGCTACAGAAGATGCGACAGCTCCACTAAGCAGACCCCAAACAAATTGGCTTTTATCCATTCGAGTCACCACTTTCATTTCTCTCTTGTTGTACCTATACCATTCTATAGCTTCATTTAAACATGTGTCGAAATACGCTGTCTATAGAAAAAGCCGATTTGCACGGGGGCAAATCGGCTTGTCGATTAAGAGTTAGCTAAAGCTGTGTTAAAGCTTGTTCGTTTTAAGGTTTGTTGAACGATTGGATAGATAATCACTAGTGCGATGGTGTTTAATGCAATGGTTGGTAGGACAACAAGTAAATAAAGTTCTCCAAAAGGAACTTCTGCTCCCATGATAAAGATTGCACTAGTTAAGAAGATGGCTCCTGATAATGCTGTTCCAGCTGCTGTCACAATCGCTTGTATCACTAATTTAGTTGCTAAAGATTTTAATGCAATTATTACTACGAAAAATACGAATGCTGTAATGGCTTTGTCTATCACATTGGGAATAAATCCTGCCGGAAACGTTGAAAATAGACCCGATAGAATTCCTGTTGCAAGACCGACCACAACCGTATTTTTTATTGTAGGCGTTAATAAAATGGCGATAAACATCATTGTAAGTAGAAAATCAGGTTTCATCCCACCATTGATTCCGGGAATAACCAGGTACAACACAGTTCCCACACCTAATAACATTGCGGATAACACTAAACTTTTCGTATTCATTTTTTACTCTCCTCTGCTCATTCTAAGCTATTTGCTCTCCAATCGTGCGCTCTATGCCAATTGCGAAAGCTTATAAGGTATTATACCTGATTTTTTAGATATTGCAATTACATTGCTTAAAGTTTTTCTGATAATTCCCCTGCGAGTTGTTGTATGCGCTCGATTGTGTATTCTTTTTCTTTTGTACGCCACGTAGCTTTAAAGCCATCCGATTCATCATAGCGAGGGATCAGATGAAGGTGGAAGTGGAAGACGCTTTGACCAGCAGGTGCGCCGTTGTTATTTAATAAGTTCATTCCTGCAGGATGATAAGATTCTTTAAGTACGCTTGCTAAGCGAGGAACGATTTTAAATAGGTTGGCTGCCTGCTCTTCAGACAAATCATAGATTGATTCTTTGTGTTCTTTAGGAATGACGAGAATATGGCCCTTTGTAAGAGGCATGATATCCATGAATGCGAAGACATGCTCGTCCTCATAAATTTTAGCACTAGGAATCTCTCCATTTATTAGTTTGCAAAAAATACATTCTGTCATTTACAACACTCCTTAACGTCATCATTACTTGTAGTGTACCATATGAACAAGAGAATGAGATTTTTTCAGAGAGATGCTAAACTAGTATCAGAAAGGGGCCATGCGCCATGTCTTTACTTAAAGTTGAAAACGTCACAGGCGGATATTCCAAACGACCGGTTTTAAAGGATATTTCGTTTACTGTTGAACCCGGGGAACTCGTGGGCTTAATCGGATTAAATGGAGCGGGGAAGAGTACGACCATTAAACACATCATTGGATTGCTTGAACAACAGCAAGGAAATATCGAGATCAACGGTCAGTCCTTGAAGACCAATCCGGACATCTATAGAAAGTCTTTTACGTATATTCCTGAAACTCCCGTATTATATGAAGAATTAACATTACAGGAGCATTTAGAGCTTGTTGGATTAGCTTATTCAATTGAACCCGAAGAACAAAGAATACGAACAGAGCAATTACTCTCTGAATTCCGCATGGAAAGGCGAATGAAGTGGTTTCCAACTCACTTTTCTAAGGGAATGAAACAAAAAGTCATGATCATGTCGGCATTCATGGCTAATCCTCTGTTGTATATTATTGATGAACCCTTCGTCGGACTTGATCCTCTTGCGATTCGCGCTCTGCTTGCTCAACTTGAAAAAAGGAAACGAGCAGATGCCGGAATTTTGATGACCACTCATGTATTGACGACGGCAGAAAAATATTGCGACAAATTAATTTTGTTGCATGAAGGACAAATTCGTGCCTACGGGACAATGGATGATCTCCGTGCAGCTCTTCAGATGCCTGGAGCTAGCCTCGATGACCTGTACATTGCTATGACTGAGGAGACAAGCCATGCTTAACCTCAACTCCCTCTATGGTGAACGATTTCAGTCGTATTTTATTGAACTTCAAAAATACATGCAGTATATGTTGTCCGGTCACATTGCCGTAGTATTATTATTTACTTTAGGAGCAGCAGGCTATTCCTATAGTGAATGGTTAAAGCTGCCTCATCCTGAATTTCCATTCGTGTTCGTGGCAAGTTTCGTGCTATCTGTGATTTTAGTGCCGAATAAACCTGCCCTTCTTTTTCGGCATGCAGATCAATACTACTTGCTACCAATGGCCGAATCCCTCCCAAGTTATATCAGACCTGCACTTCACTACTCTGTATTTGTTGTGGCTTTACGAAGTCTTGTAGTGCTAGTTGCCTTATTGCCGATGTTGGCCCGTGTGGGTGGAATAAGTTCGTCGGTCTTACTATTAGTTGCTGTTATCGTTGTCTTGCTTGCCTATTGGAACGTTCATACAAAATATGTAGCAACAGTGGCTTGGGTTGTGCCTGCTTATCTTGATTTCAGTATTCGTTTCATCGTCTTATATAGTCTTTTTTATAGTGTATTATCTGAAAGATTTGCCATTTCCATTGTCATTGGTGTGGCGGGGATCTTGTATCTATGGTACATGAAGAGAGAAAGTCAAAAACCATTTCCATTTGACCGCATGATTGCAAGTGAACAACAACGTATGCAACGTTTTTACCAATTTGCGAATTACTTTACAGAAGTGCCCCACCTCCGCAGTAAGGTGTCTCGTAGAGCTTTTTTGGATGGGGCTCTGTCAGATGAGACACTGAATCGCTTCTTGCTCAGTAGAAGTTTTATTCGAAAAGATGAATTGTTTTATACATGGTTACGTCTTGCGATTCTTATGGTTCTTGCGCCACTTTTTAGTTTTTCTCTTCTTGCCGCCGTGTTTGTTGTTGTGTTTACGTTTGCAATCAGTCTGCAGCTGTACCAGGGACTTCTTTATAATCAACTCTTCAGAATGGATATGCTGTATCCACAAGCAAATGAGTCCCGTGAAACAGCGGCCATCCAACTTACGAGAAAAGTGGCCTATAGCCCATTGTTCGTCGCCTCGGTTCTACTCATATGGCAACATGGTCTTTTGTATGGCATAGTAGCACTTGTCAGTGGAATCGTTTTATCCGAATGGTTCTATCTACGCAAAAAGAAGAAGCAGTAGGAGGGATTACTCCTCTGCTTCTTCTTTTTTTGTCCGGTACACGTGCGTGTATGGCGCGCTTGTGAATATGTTTTGAGTGGATGCTAGTTTTTCGAGTTGTACAGGGTTGTGTTTTAGCCACTGCTCATAACTAGAAGCACCTGACCATTGTGACAAAATCAAATAGGTGTCAGCTTTAAGGGGCTTTAGTACGCGAAGCGCAAACAATCCAGGTTCATTTGAAGTGGTTTGAGTAAGCTTAACCGCTTCATGTTCAAAAACGGGGCGGCCTTCATCGGAAACGGGAATATAGTAAAAATAAAAATAGCCGTTTTCATGAAAGTTTCCGTAAGAAGCCAAGACTTCATAGGAACGAGGAGTTTGAAACTTTGTTTTCCCATCAGTCTCATGAAGTAACAAGGTTCCTGAAGAGCCGTAAAGAACATGCATCTCTGCGCTTCCATATTTCTCTTGCAGTTGTTTCAAAAATTCCGGTGTACCTGTTGTCGTGTGAATGTACGTCATATCTTTCACTCCTTTTTACCTAGTTTCCCCAATGTTCACAAATTGAAAACACTTTCCGGAAGATACAAAGGCAATTCTATGACAATTTGTATGGATATCTATACAATAGATGAGAGAAGTTCTAAAGTAAGAAATAGACTAATTGAGCAGGAAAGGCAGGACACTATGAAGATAACGAATGATACATTGCTGCGTGCAGCACGTGGAGAAAAAGTAAGTCACACACCTGTATGGTTTATGCGACAAGCAGGAAGGTCTCAACCGGAATACCGCGAAATTAAAAAGAAGTATTCTTTAGAAGAAATTACGAGACAACCAGAGCTTTGTGCATACGTAACGAAGCTGCCTGTCGACAACTACAATGTGGATGCAGCTATCTTGTATAAAGACATTGTCACGCCACTGCCAGGTATCGGTGTAGATGTTGAAATCAAAGCTGGGATTGGTCCGGTTATTTCAAATCCGATTCGTACGGTAGCAGACGTAGAAAAATTAGGTGAGTTTGATCCTGAGACACATGTTCCTTTCGTTTTAGAAACGATTCAAATGCTGACAAAAGAACAGTTGACAGTGCCTCTGATTGGGTTCGCTGGTGCGCCATTTACACTCGCGAGTTATATGATTGAAGGAGGCCCTTCAAAGAGTTATAACAAAACGAAAGCATTTATGGTGTCCGAACCGAAAGCTTGGTTTGACTTGATGGATAAGCTCGCTGATATGATTATCATCGATATCAAAGCGCAAGTAAAAGCTGGCGCAAGTGCGATCCAGATTTTCGATTCATGGGTTGGTGCACTAAATGTAGCAGACTACCGCCTCTACATCAAACCTATAATGACTCGTATTTTCTCGGAACTTCGTGAGACAGGCGTGCCGCTGATCACATTCGGTGTCGGTGCTAGCCACTTAGCAAATGAATGGCATGACCTTCCGGTAGATGTCGTGGGTCTCGATTGGAGACTTTCTATTGAAGAAGCACGTCAACGAGGCATTACGAAGACGGTACAAGGAAACTTAGATCCTTCCTATTTGATTGGATCTTGGGAAGAGATTGAAAAACGAGCAAAAGTGATTGTTGAGCAAGGAGTCGCACACCCTGGTCACATCTTTAACTTAGGGCACGGTGTGTTCCCGGAAGTCGATCCGGATGTATTGAAACGCTTAACTGAACTTGTTCATTCGTACAGTCGCGAACTAATTCAACAAAACTAATCTGAGGTGGAATTAGCATGAAGAAGAAAATGGGATTATTAGTCATGGCTTATGGAACGCCATATAAAGAAGAAGATATCGAACGTTATTATACCCATATCCGTCACGGGCGGAAGCCAAGTGAGGAAGCGCTTCAAGATTTAACGGATCGTTACCGCGCAATCGGGGGAATTTCACCGTTAGCAAAAATTACGGCAGATCAAGCACAAGCGATTGCGAATCGCTTGAACGAAGTCCAAGACGAAGTGGAGTATGTATTATATATCGGCCTAAAACATATCGAACCTTTTGTGGAAGATGCAGTAGCTAGCATGGCACAAGATGGCATTAAAGAAGCGGTCTCACTCGTATTGGCTCCTCACTTCTCTACATTCTCGATTAAATCGTACAACGGACGAGCAAAAGAAGAAGCGGATAAGTATGGCATTTCACTTCGTTCTGTGGAAAGCTGGTATGATGAACCAAAGTTCATCGAGTACTGGAACCAAAAAATTTCTGCTACATTTAATGGTATGAGTGATGAAGAACGTGCAAAAGCATGTTTAATTGTTTCTGCACACTCGTTACCTGAGAAAATTTTAGCAGGTGGAGATCCCTATGCGGATCAGCTACATGAGACAGCTCGTCTGATTCAACAAGCGACTGGTGTTGAAAATGTAGAAGTGGGCTGGCAGAGTGCTGGCCAAACGCCAGAGCCTTGGATTGGTCCAGATGTTCAAGATTTAACCGAAGAATTATATAACGACAAAGGCTATCGCAGCTTTGTTTACACACCGGTAGGGTTCGTAGCGGATCACTTAGAAGTTCTATATGACAACGACTACGAATGTAAAGTCGTATGTGACCGACTAGGTGTGAACTATTACCGTCCAGGAATGCCAAATACAGATCCATTATTTATTGATGCGGCAGTCGATGCCATTCAAAAAGTGTTAGCTTAGGAAATTTAGTAGAGAAAGAGATGAAGGGTATGGCGGAAAACAGAAAAAAAGTAGCCATCATAGGAGGGGGCATCACGGGACTTTCAGCAGCCTATTATTTGCAGAAACAAGTCCGTGAAGAAAATCTTCCGATTGACATTTATCTGATCGAAGCCAGCTCCCGTTTAGGTGGAAAGATTCAAACGTTACGTAAAGATGGTTTTGTCATCGAACGCGGGCCAGACTCATTTTTAGAGCGGAAGCAGAGTATGGCAAAACTTGCTGGAGAACTTGGAATTGATGATCAATTGGTGAATAATGCGACAGGGCAATCATTTGTCCTTGTGCATGACCAGTTGCATCCCATTCCGGGTGGTTCAATCATGGGAATCCCTACTGAGTGGAAGCCATTTGTAACAACTGGTTTATTCTCTTGGAGTGGAAAGTTGCGAGCTGCGGGAGACCTGGTTATCTCGCGTTCTGGTATTGAAGAAGATCAATCACTCGGTACCTTCTTCCGACGCCGATTTGGACCGGAAGTGGTGGAGAACCTTGTCGAGCCATTGCTTGCTGGTATCTATTCAGGAGATATTGACAAGCTTAGTCTACATTCGACGTTCCCACAATTTTATGAAGTCGAGAAAAAACACCGCAGTCTGATGCTAGGGATGAAGAAGACAAGACCTTCTACTTCTACGCCTCAAGCAGCGAACCGGAAGCCGAAAGGGATTTTCCAGACGTTCACAGGTGGTCTTCAAACGATTGTAGAAGCTCTGGAAAACGCATTAACTGATGTGACGATTATCAAAGGGGCAAAAATCCAAACACTTTCGAAGCATCATGAGGATGAAGTACGCCTTCAATTATCAACGGGTGAAGAAAAAGACTTTGATGCCGTGTTGTTTACAGTACTTCATCATCAACTCGCTGAAATTTTTGAAGATGAAGGAATTCTTCAACATCTAGCGGAAGTCCCTCTTTCTTCGGTTGCAACTGTAGCCATGGCTTTTTCAGAGGACCAAGTCATTCAAGAGAAAGAAGGAACTGGCTTTTTAGTCTCCCGGAAAAGCGATTATGCGATTTCCGCATGTACATGGGTCAATAAGAAATGGCCGACGACTTCTCCAGATGGAAAAGTATTGCTTCGGAGCTTTGTTGGAAAATCTGGAGATGAATCGATCGTCGAACTTCCCGATCATGAAATTGAAGAAATTGTGCTACAAGACTTAAAAAAGGTCATTGAAATCAAAGGTTCTCCTGAATTTACTGTAGTGACACGCTATCAAAAAGCGATGCCTCAATATCTTGTAGGACACAAGACACGTCTTACGCAAGCCAAAGAAGAACTTGCCACGCATTATCCAATGATTCAACTCGCGGGTGCTTCATTCGAAGGTTCCGGATTGCCTGACTGTATCGATCAAGCTGTTCGGGCAACTAACGAAATACTTCAGTACCTAAAGCCACGTCTTTCCTAAGTTGTGGCTTCTATTTTAAAAGTATGAGAGGAAGTCATTCAATTGAAAAAATGGTTGGCTCTAGTTGCATTAGCACTAGTGGTAAGTGGGTGTACACAAGAAGATAGTCACGAAGATCACACGATGCATGACGAAGATGTGGCAATCGTTGAAGTTGAAATCATAAATGAAGCAGTCTATAATCCTGGTGATGAAGTCACACTATCTGCTCGCGTGTCACAGAGTGGAGAAGCGGTAGATGACGCAGAGGAAGTACTGTTTGAAGTATGGGAGTCTGGACACTATGAAGAGTCGCAGAAAATAGAAGGCGAGTTGTCGGAAGATGGCGTATATGAAGCCACCTACACGTTTGAAACGGAAGGCGTCTTCTATATGTTTGCCCATACAACAGCACGTGATATGCACGTGATGCCAAAGCAGATGATTACGATTGGAAATCCTGATCCAGCTGACGTATTAGAAGACAATTCATCCGATACAATGAATCATAAATAATGAAAACCGAGTTTACGTAGTGATTACGATAAACTCGGTCTTATTTTTGTCTATTCATGTCGGACTCCTTAGGCTTGGGAATTACATTTTTCACACTGTGTATTGTAGCATTCATGCATCTCTTCCATTTGGTCTCCACAGCTTGCACATTGTTTTGCGGGTAAGTTTCTGAAGAATTCAACGACGTTTTCAATCATTTCGGTCACCTCCATCTGTTATATAACTGTTTAACTTATTTGAAGTGTAATATAACACAGGTTTTGTTGTCAACCATAAACGTATAAAATCATGTAAAATAACTAGAGAAAGGGGTTGTCACCATGCTTTTTATCGATAACAAAGGAATTACAGATCCACGCATCAACCTTGCGATTGAAGAATATGCCCTCAATACAATGGATATCGAAAAAGATTCATTTTTCCTGTTCTATATAAACCAACCATCGATTATTATTGGACGCAATCAAAATACAATCGAAGAAATCAACACAGACTTTGTAGAATCCAATGGTATTTTACCAGTTCGCCGACTTTCCGGTGGAGGAGCCGTTTATCATGATCTTGGAAATTTGAACTTTAGCTTCATCACGAAAGATGATGGAGACAGTTTTCGCAATTTCAAGAAGTTTACGCAGCCGATTGTTGATGCACTAGGTAAAATGGGTGTTCAGGCAGAACTGAGTGGACGAAATGATATTCTGGCGGAAGGTCGAAAGATTTCTGGGAATGCGCAGTTTTCTACCAAAGGTCGAATGTTCAGCCACGGTACATTGATGTTCGATACAGAAATCGAGGCGGTAGTATCTGCTTTACGTGTACGTAAAGATAAGATTGAATCAAAGGGGATTAAATCGATTCGCAGTCGCGTAGCGAACATCTCTGAGTTTTTGGATGAACCGATGACAATTGAAGAATTTAAAGAAAAACTACTCATCTCTATTTTTAATGGAAAAGAGAACATCAATTACTACGAGTTGACGGATGAGGATTGGAAACAGATACACGCGTTATCTGAAAAGCGCTATCAGACGTGGGAGTGGAACTACGGGAAATCGCCTAAATTCAATTTGGATCATTCTCACCGTTTCCCACCAGGTACAGTCGATTTAAAGTTGCAAGTTAATAAAGGAATCATCGAAGAAGCTGCCATTTTTGGCGACTTCTTTGGTGTCGGTGATATGGTGGATGTGGAAAGTCGGTTAAAGGGAACCGTGTATTCCAAAGACGCCATTGACCAAGCGCTTGCGGACATCGACATTCCGACCTACTTTGGCGGCATTTCACGTGAGGATTTCTTATCTCTTATCTATTAATATGTACAAGGTATTCGAAGAGTGAATAGACAGACGCTTGCTCGTTCATGGAGCGAGCGTTTTTTACAATGAGAAGGAGGCTTTTATGGATAAGCACCGGATTTATATTGTAGAAGATGATCAAAAAATTGCAGAAATGCTTGCGAGCATGTTAAACAAGTATTCGTATGAAACGAAAATCGTGGATGATTTCGATCGAGTGGTTGAGGAAGCCGATGACTGGAAGCCACATCTTATCTTGCTAGACATTAACTTGCCTTCCTACGATGGGTATTATTGGTGTCGTCAACTCAGACAAGTCACGACATGTCCCATTATCTTTCTTTCCGCACGTTCGTCTGAAATGGATCAAGTCTTTGCCATTGAAAATGGCGGTGATGATTACATTACGAAACCATTCCATTACGAAATCGTCTTAGCTAAAATAAAGAGCCATTTGCGACGAAATTTTGGGGAATATGCCCGGACGCAAGAAGAACGAAAAGTGACACTTGGTAAAATGACATTATTTATGGAGCGACTCGAGCTTCAAGTGAAAAATGAAGCGATTCCCATGCAAAAGAAAGAGTCGACGATTCTTGAGCTTCTATTCAAAAACTACCCGAAAGTAGTCTCGCGGGAACAATTGCTTGAAGAGTTGTGGGACGACCAGTCATTTGTTGATGAAAACACATTAAATGTAAACATGACACGAGTTCGTAAAAAGCTACAAGATTATCATGTATTATCCACAATTGAGACAGTTCGAGGGGCTGGGTATCGACTCGTCCTTCATTCGGAGGAAGCGTAGTGACGAAGTTATTTGTACGAGAGCATCTTTTAACTATTCTATTTCCTATCGTCATTGCTGGTATGAGCTGTCTACTATTTTGGTTGGATGGATATGGTTCTGTTAATACGATGCTTTACGTTTTTATCGTAACCGTCGTGTTGACCGCAGTCCTTCATTTTTATCTGTATTTACGAAAATACAAGTATTACCGGAGAATTACGACTCCACCAAAGGCAATGGAAGATATGCTTGAGAAACTTTATGCTTCTCCAGAACAATCAGCCGAACAACACTATATGAAACAACTCTATAAACTGTATCAGCAAGAAGTTCAAAGTTTATACTCCGCTCAGAAAAGACATCTACAGTTTATGAACGGATGGGTTCATCAGATGAAAACTCCGATTGCTGTTATCGAATTAATGATACAAGAGCAAGACCGAATTGATAGCCAATCGGTATCTGAGGAAATGGAACGCTTGAAACGAGCCTTGGAAGCTGTGTTAATGAACGCGCGACTCGATACGTTCGAAGAAGATCTTCGCATCGAACGCGTTCACCTTTCTGACATGGTGAAAGCCATTGTGAATGAAAACAAGCGTCTTTTCATTCGTAATCAACTATATCCACGTGTGGAAATCGATGAAACTGTGGAAGTGACGACGGACCGGAAATGGGTGCAGTTCATCATTACGCAGTTTATCACGAATGCAGTGAAGTACTCATTTACCCCACAGTCTTCTATCTGGATCACGTCCGAACGGACACCAGGTCGAATCAGTCTGACCGTAAAAGACGAAGGAATCGGTATCCCTAGTAGTGATATCAAACGTGTCACAAGGGCATTTTTTACGGGGGAGAATGGACGAAAAACAGGGGAATCGACAGGTATGGGCTTGTATATTGCCAATGAAGTGTGTGAACGATTGGGGCATAAGTTAGAAATTGAATCCGAACAACAAGTCGGAACATCTGTCACCATTCACTTTATTGAAGAACAGGAAGGGGAGTCATAATGGCCATTGTAGAAGCAAGAAATATTTCCAAAATCTATGACGGCAAAGTGGCTCACCTCGCTATTAATCAACTTTCTTTTGAAGTAGAACAAGGAGAGTTCCTCGCCATTATGGGTCCATCAGGATCAGGGAAAACCACATTGTTAAATATGCTATCGACCATCGACGAGCCGACCTCTGGCACCTTAACGATTGACGGAGTGGATCCGCAACAATTTACTGCCAAGCAAGCTGCATTGTTCCGAAGAGAACGTTTAGGCTTTGTCTTCCAAGATTTTAATTTGTTGCCTGCTTTGACAGTCGAAGAAAACATGGTCCTTCCGCTTACGCTTGCCAATTACCCAGTCGATGAAATGAAAGGACGACTCGATCAACTTCTCTATGATTTACATTTAGAAGATGTTCGGAAAAAGCAGCCAACGGAACTGTCGGGAGGACAGGCACAGCGAACAGCGATCGGTCGAGCGCTGATCCATCAGCCCAAACTGTTACTTGCTGATGAACCGACAGGAAATCTGGACTCCAAATCATCTAAAGATGTGCTTGAACTATTATCTGGAGTGAACAAAGAGCGACAAACGACCATTATTATGGTTACGCACGACCCCATTGCTGCTAGTTATTGTGACCGAGTTCTCTTTATTAAAGACGGAGAATACTTTAATGAAATATATAAAGAAGACTTACGACAAACATTCTTCCAGCGTATCTTGAACGTCTTGTCGCTGCTAGGAGGAAATGTCAATGACCTTTCTACAGTTCGCTTATCGTAATGTCATTCGCAATCGACGTGTCTATGCGGCATACTTCATGGCGAGCAGTTTTTCCGTTATGGTTTTTTTCATTTACTCCATGCTGTTATTTCATCCGTCGATTGAGAACCAGTTTATTCAAGAAATTGCCTTTCTCGGAATGGCCTTTGCAGATGTTGTCCTTGTTATTTTTACATTGTTCTTTTTACTCTATTCATTAAGTGCGTTTTTACAAGCTCGTTCAAAAGAGTTTGGCATTCTCCAACAGCTCGGAATGGACCGTGGACAATTACAAAAATTGGTTTTCGTAGAGACGATGATCCTTGGGGTCATTGCACTAGGTGTCGGAATTTTTTTCGGTTACATCTTCACGAAGTTTTTCTTTATGATTGTCAAAGCCATGCTTCTTTTAGATGCCTTGCCACTCTATTTTAGTTTAGAGCCATTCCTTTTGACTGCACTTGTTTTTTTAACATTGTTTGCGTTGATTTCGTTTGCGGGTACCATGTTCATTCGTCAAAGTTCAATTGCGGACCTCGTTTCAGGAGGGACGCAACTTCGAGAAACGAGCACCTATTCCAAAGTAGGAGCCCTATCTGGTTTTGTCTTTTTATTTGTGAGTTATGCGCTCGTCATCTACTCTCTATTTGAAATGAATGTATGGATCTCCTCTGTGATTATTTTATGTGCGATATTTGGAAGCCACTTCTTTTTTAAAGACAGTTTGCTTTCTGTGATCGTCAATCTACAGCGTTTTAAGAACGTGTACTGGCGCTCCACGCGCATCGTCACATTTTCGGATGCACTTGTTAAGATACGCGAGAATGCGCGCATGTTTTTTATCGTTACTATGGTCTCTACAGTCGCCATTATTTCAGTAGGTGTCGTCGCGTCATTAACAAGTTTTGCAAATCAGTACAGAGAGAGTAACCCGATTAGTGTGTTATACGTAAGTAATCCGGACAATCCTTTTGAGCAGCAACACATCGATCAGTTGACACGTGATTTTTACGAACAAAACTTGACGTACACACTTTTAACAGCGGAGATTGTCAAACAGACATCCGCTGCAACAAGAACGCCCATACAAATTTTAAGTGAGTCGGATGTCAATGCCATTGCAGCTGCTTTAAAAGAACCTCTGGTCGACTTATCACCTGGAGAAGGGTTACGCTTTGGGAAATGGGTAGAACAAGGTAGGCAAGAGCTGATTCACTTACGTGAAAATACTATTTATTTCCATGTAGAAAATGGTTATACGCATTTTCCGTTGCCAGCTTCAGCTTTTGATAGTCCAGCCTACGTTCTCTCCGATGAAGATTTTGTGAAGATCGAGAATGCCTATCTGTATGGCAGTTGGGACGAAAGTGTATCGCGTGTATTTGCGTTTCATGTACCGGATTGGCTACGCACAGAAGAAATAGGTTTGACTCTGGATAGGGAAATCCTTCACTCGTATGAACAAGAGATATCCCTGCCGTATTATTTTGATAATCCGGGCCTCAATTATTCGTATATCAGTTCAACATTTTCTCTATTACTGGTGACAGGCTTGTTAGTAGCAGCCGTCCTTATTCTAGCAGCGGGAAGTTTTATTTACTTTAAGTTTTATACCAATTTAGAAGTCGATCGGCGTCAGTTTGAGGCACTACGACATATGGGTTTTACTAACGAAGAATTACGTTCGGTGGCAGACAAACAATTGCTTCCGCAATTTTTCTTACCTTGGGGACTCGCTATGCTGCATGCCACGTTTTCTTTCTTGTTCTTACAAGCGGTGTGGGTCGACATTGCAGCGATGTCCATTGCTATGGAGATGCTCGTCGTATTAGGTGCCTTTACGCTTATTCAATTTGTCTATTATTATTTGATTCGCTGGCGCTATTTTGCCCATCTGCAGCTACAATCCTAAAAGCTTTCTTCGGAAGGCTTTTTTTCTTTGCCAATTGCTATTCGTCAGTATATTTAGTAAAATGAAGTTAAATGAAATGAATGACTATTCATTCAATTTTGAAAGGGGTATTCGATGAGTTTAGTTCAACGTGTTCAACAACAAGCGCAACACCATCCTACCAAAGCCGCTTTTTCGTTTATGGGAAAAGAAACGAGCTATGCCGAATTTGAAGGCAGTGTAGCGAAGTTTGCAGGGGCATTAAAAGCTAGTGGAGTAAACAAGGGGGACAATGTGGCATTCCTGCTAGGGAATACACCACACTTTTTGATTTCCTTATACGCAACGATGCGTATCGGAGCAACTGCAGTACCTATTAACCCAATTTACACGCCAGATGAGATTTCTTACATCCTTAAAAACAGTGATGCGAAAGTAGTCATTGCACTTGATCTCCTGTTGCCACTGGTCGAGCAAGCAGCTGGCGCATTTCCACAGGTATCAAATTACATCATTTGTGAAACGTCTCCAGAGACTCCAGAGAAATTACAAGCTTTACCGGATGCAGTAAAGCAAAAAGTGAAATCGTTTACATCGCTTCTTCAACGTGGGGAAATGATTCTACCGGTAGAAGTAGCACCCGATGATACAGCAGTCATTCTTTACACGTCTGGAACAACAGGTCATCCAAAAGGTGCGATGTTGACGTATGAAAATATCTATTCGAATGCACGCGATGTAGCAGATTACTTACAATTTTCACCAGAAGACCGTGTGCTTGCAACGCTTCCTGTCTTCCACGTATTTGCTTTAACCGTAGTTGTCAACGCACCTCTTGTGACAGGGGCAACGATTATTTTGGTTCCTAAATTCTCACCTGCGGATGTGTTTACTGCAGCGAAAGAACAACAAGCTACAGTATTTGCTGGTGTGCCAACGATGTACAATTTCTTATACCAGTTCCCGGATGGAAATCCGGAAGACTTTTCAACAGTGCGATTAGCCATTTCAGGTGGTGCTTCGTTACCAGTAGCGTTACTACATAATTTTGAAGAAAAATTCAATGTGCGTATCTCAGAAGGATATGGTTTATCCGAGGCCTCTCCAGTAACGTGTTTCAATCCGCTTGACCGCGACCGTAAAGCAGGTTCTATTGGCACATCCATCATTAATGTAGAAAACAAGATTGTCGATGAGCTTGGGGAAGACCTTCCTGTTGGCGAAGTGGGTGAATTAATTGTCCGCGGTCCGAACGTCATGAAAGGGTATTATAAGATGCCAGAAGAGACGGCGAATACCATTCGAGACGGTTGGTTGTACACTGGAGACCTTGCGAAAAAAGATGAAGAAGGATACTTCTATATCGTCGACCGCAAAAAAGACATGATTATCGTGGGCGGATATAACGTCTACCCGCGTGAAGTCGAAGAAGTTCTGTTTGCGCACCCTGGTATTATGGAAGCTGCAGTTGTCGGCGCCCCAGATCCTAACTTTGGCGAGCAGGTTTTAGCATTTGTCGTGCTAAAAGATGAGAAGCTAAGTACAGAAGAAATTCAAGAATTCTGTAAGGAAAAACTTGCAAAATACAAAGTCCCTACACGAATTGAAATTCTTGAGGAACTACCGAAAAATACAACAGGAAAAATCTTACGCCGTACACTCAAAGAGCAATCGGCGAAGTAACTGAACCGGCCTAGTGCCGGTTTTTGTGTTGAAGTGTTTGGATTTTTGTGACGATTCAAGTATACTAAAGAAGTATTTTGAGATACGAAGTAATAGGAGGATATGAAATGGTGAAAACTAAATTAACCGCGAATGATCTTTTCGATATTCATTCAGTTACAGCACCTGTCATCTCACCGGATGGGCAGCGCGTAGCCTACATAACAACTACAATTGATGAAAAGAAAAACACCTACTTCAGCAAATTGTGGGTGACGCAGTCAAATGGCGCACAAAAATCTGTTGCTTGGACCACTGGAGAAGAACGTATTTCTAATGTGACATGGTCGCCATCTGGCAATCACCTGAGCTTCCTTTCTACACGTAATGAAAAAAATCAACTGTTTGTCTTATCTGCTCACGGTGGTGAAGCACAGAAGATAACATCACTTCCGTTTGGCGTTCAGTCTTACGAATGGGACCCATCGGAAACCAAACTATGGTTTACAGCCACTTACCATGAAGAACACGGATGGGAGGATGAAAAGAAAGACGACAAAAAAGATGATTTTCCAAAGCCTTATATCGCCGGCAAAATGAAATACATCCAGGATGGCAATGGTCTCGTTAAACAGGACCGTTTCAATCAAATTGGTACGGTCAATATTGATACAAAAGAAGTTTCGAAGTGGTCAGACACGTCTTTCTCTCAACATCTGCACACGATTTCGCCTGATGGGAAGAAATTTGTCGTCTCGGAACATCCGAAAGAAGATGATGACGTCTTTGAGAACACGCTGTACTTAGTAGATGTGGATTCGAAAGAACGTCAAGAACTAACACAGGAAAATGGTTCATATTACGGGGCAAGATTCTCACCAGATGGGAACTATATCGGCTTTATCGGATCACATCGTACCTATGAAAATGCGACACACGCAGACCTCTATGTCTATGCAATGGAGCAACAAGCTGTGCAAAACTTGACAGAGTCTGTCGATGCACCGGTAGGCGATTATGTGGTTGCAGATATTCAACAAGGCGCTTCAGCTCCTTCTCTTGTATGGACAGAGGAGAACCATGTTTATTTCCAAGTGTCTACACATGGAGATGTTCGTATCTATATGACGACACTCGAAGGCGAGATGTATCCTGTCACGCAAGAAGGGGAGCATGTATATGGCTACGACGTCTCAAAAGACGGAAAACATCTTGTCTTGACCGTCAGTTCACCTGTCTCACCAGGAGAGGTTTATACGCAGACAGTGGCCACGGGAGAACGTACACCGTTATCCGCTCACAACGCGGAGTTTCTCTCTACGAAGAACATCTATACACCTGAGCCCATTATTTTTGAAGGTCCAAACGGATGGGAAGTGCATGGATGGATCATCCGACCGGAGGAAGCAAAGAACAAAAAAGTTCCACTCGTGACGAATATTCACGGTGGGCCACACGCGTTTTATGCTAATACGTTCTTCCATGAAATGCAGCTCCTTGCAAATAAGGGGTACGGGGTTCTCTATATCAACCCTCGTGGTAGTCACAGTTATTCTCAGGAGTTTGTTGATGCAGTACGAGGCGATTACGGTGGGAATGATTACTTAGACATAATGGCGGCAGTGGATTATGCACTTGAGACATATGATTGGATTGATAAAGAACGTCTTGGTGTAACGGGTGGATCCTACGGTGGATTTATGACGAACTGGATTGTTGGACATACGGACCGTTTCAAAGCAGCCGTTACGCAACGATCTATCTCGAACTGGATCAGTTTCTACGGAGTTTCTGATATTGGCTTCTACTTCACAGAGTGGCAAATCCAAGGGGATATGAATGATGTTGAAAAATTATGGGATCACTCACCGCTAAAATATGCGAGTCAAGTCAATACACCACTTCTAATTCTGCATGGTGAAAATGACTTACGTTGTCCAATTGAACAAGCACAACAACTCTATATCACTTTAAAGCGCATGGGTAAAGAAACAGAATTTGTTCGCTTCCCACAAGCAGATCACAACTTGTCTCGTACTGGTCTTCCCAACCTTCGAATCGAACGACTCCATCAAATTACAGGATGGTTCGAACAATATCTATAAAAAAACAAGCCGGCTCATTGAGCTGGCTTGTTTTTTTATTTCCCTTTGAACAAAGGCTTTCGCTTTTCACTGAAGGCAAGTAAAGCTTCGACACGATCCTCAGTAGGAATCGTCAATTCATACGCTTTTCGTTCAATTGACAGGCCGGTCTGGAGGTCTGCATTCATCCCATTTTTCACAGCGAATTTAGCTTGCTGCAACGCAATTGGTCCATTTGCTAAAATAGCTCCTGCAAAGGCTTCCGTATCCGCTATTAACTGGTCATCTGCTGTGACCTTTGTTAAAATGCCATACTGGTATGCTTCTTCCGCTGTCATTTTCTTAGCGGTCAAGATGAGTTCTAAAGCTTTTGATTCTCCAATCAGACGTGGAAGACGCTGGGTCCCACCCGCGCCAGGAATGATAGCTAAACTCGTTTCTGTTAATCCCATAAAACTGCGTTTTGATGCAATTCGGAAATCACATGTAAGTGCTAGTTCCATGCCGCCACCAAAAGCAAATCCATCCATCATGGCAATTGTCGGTTGTGGCAAATTTTCAATCGTCGTAAATACTTCACCAATTTTATAAATATTTCGTTTCACTTGCTCCGTTGTGAGTGTTCTGCGTTCTTTCAAATCAGCGCCCACGCTGAATGCTCTTCCACCAGTCGCACTAAATATGACCAGACGAATATCCGGATTGATGCGAATAGCATCTGCCACTTGCCCGAGTTCCAGCAACATATCGTAATTAAAGGCGTTCATTGCATCGGGTCGGTTCAACGTGACAACGGCTACATGATTCTTTTGTTCATATAAAATAGTTTCCATATCCATCCCTCCATATGTAGGGTATCACTTTCGAAACCGCCTGTCATCTGCATAAAAAAGCCTCCCGCAGGGGAGGCATAGGTGAATTATTCGATGGAGTCATCTGAAGCATATTCGGAATCCCCAGATTGAGAGGAAGAGTCATCTTCAGATAAGTTTGAGTTACCAGGCTTTAATTCTAAGTGGACCTGAAGTAAGTCTTTCGTTTCTTCTAAGCTTTCTTCATCCAGCTGCCAGTAGTAAACGCCAGTTGACATGTCATCATAACCGCTTAATGTCAGGGTGTCTACTTGTGGCATACCGCTAGAGATGTAATTAAAGAATGATTTCATATCGTCAAAGGATAAATCTGTCTTCATGTTGCTACCAATGGCATCAATAACATCGCCATACTTTGTAAACGAAGAAGCAGATGAAGCTTTATCTATTAGTGCTTCCAAAATCATTTGCTGACGTTTTCCGCGTTCAATATCGTTATCTAACATACGCGTACGAGCCAGTGCCAATGCTTCACGACCATCAAGTGTTTGACGGCCTTCTTTTAATTGAATTGTATATTGGTCGTTTTCATCTTTTTCAAGACGATCGTAAGGGACATCTACTGTTACACCATCTAACGCATCAACAACGTCAATGAACGCAAAGAAGTTCATTTTGACATAATAATCAATTGGAATATCAAGAAGCTCTTCGACCGTTTCTATCGCTACACGTGTACCGCCGTTGGCATGCGCGTGTGTGATTTTATCGTTGTATCCAAGTTCTGGTACATACACGTATGAGTCACGGGGAATGCTTACTAATTTAATAGTTTTGTCTTTATTGTTAAGAGTTGCCACCATCAATGCATCTGATCGACTGGATTCATCTCCGTAACCGCGGACTTCACTGTCATCAATTCCTACGAATAAAATGGATACATTATCGGTAAGAGGTTTTACTTCTTCTTCACGCAAGTCCGAACCTTTTGCCCGCGATTCAATCGCTTGATAACTCTTATTTGCGGCATTTTCCGCTTTTTTCGCTAAATAGACACCGTATGTCGTAAAAAGAATAGCGAATGATCCTACCAAAATTAATAGGGAATAGAGAATGGTCTTCTTTTTTGACCGTTTGGTTTTTTTAAATTGTGTTCGATTCATCCTGAACTCCTCCTGAAGAGTATCCATTTAACATCTATCAAAAGAAATAGATGCGCATTTCTCAAGTATACTACATTTAACAAGTAATTAATATTTATTTGTTTGACAATCGATTTCTATAAAATGCTCAAATTCAACTGTACAAGTAGCTTGAGCACTTGTTATCGAGGTCATCCATTCGGTAAACTCTTCTGCTTGTTCAGCACGTACATCAATCAAAAGATTTACATTATCTGTATACTTAATTTCATTTAAAAGATAAACACTGGATCGTAGGTTATTTTCAATTTTACCTAATAAATGATAATCGATTTTTACATTGTAGCGTAGATGATTGACACACTCTACTAGTCCACTTGCTTTGATAGCTTCAGAAACCGCACTCCCATACGCTCGAATTAGACCGCCACCACCTAATTTGATGCCACCAAAATAGCGTGTGACAACAGCTGTGACATGACGTACCTGTTGCTTTTTCAATACTTCGAGCATAGGAACGCCTGCAGTTCCACTAGGTTCCCCATCGTCATTTGCTTTTTGGATTTGATTTTGATTCCCAATCACATAAGCTGAACAATTATGATTCGCCCCTTTATGTTGATTTTTTATGAAATTGATAAATTCTTGTGCTTCTTCTTCCGTTTCTGTTCGTTGCAAATAACAAATGAAGCGAGATTTTTGAATAACCGTCTCGTTAGAAACGGCCTGTTTTATCGTAATGTAATTTGAATTCATTGCCTGCTCCTTTTTAAAAATTGAAATCGTAATGTAATATAATTTTAATATCCTTTTGGGAAATAAGTGCTATAATAGATTCTGTCAGGTTTTGAAATTGTGTATCTTGAGATACAGATGTACCCCCTACAACTTAGGAGTTGACAACTAGACACGCTAGAAATCTATTTATCTCCGTTTCTAATTTTATTTGTTCGTGCAGGAATACATGAAATGGAAACAATTCATCAGCTTATTCGTCTTATTTAAGTATACATGGCTTGATTTTAAAACGTTAGTGAGAATTTTTTAAAACTCTAATTTTCAAGTTTACAGCAATAATAAATGAGGAATAAGAATGATAAATGTAACGCAGGCATAGGAGGATATTCGTATGACAAAAATTATCATTATAGATGATCATCAACTTTTCCGCGAAGGTGTGAAGCGGATTTTAGATTTTGAAGATACGTTTGAAGTAGTAGCTGAAGGTGACGATGGATCAGAAGCGTTGCGCTTATATGAAAATCATCGCCCAGATATCGTATTAATGGATATCAATATGCCGATTAAAAGTGGTATTGAAGCAACACAAGAATTAATTGCACACTTTCCCGAAGCGAAAGTGATTATGTTATCTATCCATGATGACGAGACGTTTGTTTCGACAGCTCTTAAAACAGGGGCGTCAGGTTATATGTTGAAAGAGATGGATGCCAATGCCATTGTTCAAGGAATTAAAGTCGTCGATAAAGGCGGCAATTACCTCCATCCGAAAGTTACAAAAAATCTTGTAAGTGAATTCAGACGTTTAAGTGAACGTGAAAATAAAGGGAACTTCCATCAAACCGACATCCGTCGTCCATTCCATTTGTTGACGAAACGGGAATGTGAAGTACTCCAGTTATTAACGGATGGACAAAGTAATCGCACAATTGGGGAAACTTTGTTCATCTCAGAAAAAACCGTCAAGAACCATGTATCCAGCATTCTACAAAAAATGAATGTGAACGACCGCACCCAAGCAGTTGTGACGGCTATTAAAAATGGTTGGGTTGAAGTGAGATAACTAGTATAAAAAAAACAAGCATCTCGTGCAGGGTGCTTGTTTTTTTGCAACTTTTTTTTCTAGATGTCGTTCTGTAAAAGGATGACGAATGCTGGCGGAGAATTCGAACGTTTCATGACAAAAAGATATTCTGTTTGATTCCGAGACATTTCTATGCCAAAATACGTCTAGCAGGAGGAATGACAAATTGAAAAAACGAGTAGGATGGCTTGTTGGTTTATTGATCGTATTGCTACTGAGTGCATGTGCAGGGGAAGAGCAAGCTGCAAATGAAAATTCAACCGCTGATTTAGTTCCACAAGGGAAGCAAGCAATTGAAACACATGCTGCTGAATCAACGAACGAAGAGCAGCAAGTTGGTTTTGAAATAGCCGGTGGTGTCATTGAAGAAGCACAAAATGTTCCAGAACAAGAGAAACAGCAAATCGTTCAGGCATTTGAACAATATATTGAAGCATTTAATCACGAAAATATCGACGACTACATGGCGCGTATTTCTGAGAATCCAAAAGGATTTGATTATGAAGCCGAAAAGGAATTTGTTCAAGAGACATTTGAAGAGTACGATACAAAGCGAACACCAAGTGATGTAACCATTATCAAATATGATGAGCAAGAAGCACAGGTATTTGCCAACCTTGAGATTGAATTAGAACAACATTCAACAGGAGGCAAAGTGACAACAAATGGTCGTCAAGTCACCGTATTCACAAAAGAAGATAACAACTGGCTTGTCACCAGTGTATACTTTATACGCGATTAGAACCTCTTTCTTTTAGAAGGAGGTTTTTTCTATGTATTCGAGCAGCGATTTGCTATGATGAGTGTACGAGTATATTTCCAAAGGGGCATGTGAAGAAAGGGAAGATTCCATGAACCTTGTTAAAGAATTAGAAGGCAAACTACTAGAGAGACAGCGCCTTGTCAGTCGTGAAGATGAAATAAATCACGTATTGGCAGACGGCTTGGTAATAGAAGTCAATGGTATCGAGGAAGTTGACCTCTATTATGGTTGGAAACAAAAAAGATGGAAATGCAATAGGTGTCTGGCGACTCAGCCTCATCAATTTTCCGCCCATCATTGCTTACGTTGCGGCAAGTGGTGCACGTACTGTAGACATTGCATCCAAATGGGGAAAATAGCGACTTGTACAAAGTTATTAAAATGGGTAGGTGAGCTGTCGAAAGTATCTCATTTCACTTTAAGCCCACTTGAAACTGCCTTATCATCTGCTCAACGACAAGCGGCAGATGAGTGGATTGAAAACTATCGGATAGGGAATCAGCATTTAATACATGCGGTTTGTGGGGCTGGCAAAACAGAGATAATGTTTCAAGTCATCCATCATATGCTTTCTCAGGGCTTACGAGTATGCGTGGCTGCGCCACGTACGGATGTTGTATTGGAATTATATCCGAGGTTTTGTACAGCTTTCCCACAAGTGACCGTACAAGCGTTTTACGGAGGAGCTGAAAAATCTATAGGCCTTGCCGATATAACGATAGCCACTACGCATCAATTGTATCGTTTCACTAAAGTTTTTGATCACATCATTGTTGATGAAGCAGATGCTTTTCCTTATAGCATAGATGACACCCTTATTCAGGCAGTGATTACCTCAAAAAAAGACAATGGCTGTATTCACTTTGTTTCTGCAACGCCAAACAAGCGGCTTCCCTATGATTCAGAGACCGTACTTTCTAAACGATTTCATGGACAACCGTTACCGGTGCCACGATTTGAAAAATTGATCGGTTATGAAAAACAACTAAAGAAACATCGGATTCCAAAGAAATTACAGCGTTGGATGACGACATGTGACCAAAGAAATCTCCCTTATTTGATTTTTCTTCCAACAATCCGACAAATCGAGGATTTCCCGGGAAATATGCCACGAGTCCATGCCGAGCACCCCATGCGAAAAGAGCGAGTTATACAGTTAAGGAACAAAGAAATTCAAGGATTGTTGACTTCGACGATCCTAGAACGCGGCATCACAATTGAAAATTTACAGGTAGCAGTAGTCGGGGCTGAAAAACCGATTTTCACGTCCCAGGCACTCATACAGATTGCAGGACGAGTGGGAAGGTCTTCGAAATTTCCAGCAGGCGACATTGTTTTCTTTCATCATGGTATTTCGGACGCCATGGTAAGAGCGAAACAGACGATTGAAGGACACAATCGATGAAAGACTGTCTACTATGTAGCATTCCAATTCGACAGCTTACGTGGGGAGGACTAGTGGGAAGGTCTGGGGATTGTATTTGTGACGATTGCCGTTCTGGATTTGAACGAATCGATTCCCAACCTTCGAGAAGTTACTTTCAAGAAACTATTTATGAAAAGTCATTAGATACTATTCATTGTATCTATAGTTATAACGATTCTATGAAAAGTTTTTTTCATCACTATAAGTTTTTAGAAGATGCAGCTTTAGCAGAAGTATTTCGAAACGAATTTCTAAAACTTCGTCCAGCTGTTCCGATACCGATTGCACCAAACTTCGACCATCTCAAGAGAAGTTTCGCCCCGGTAGAAGCGTTACTTCCAGCAGCGAACGTTTTATCCATTCTTGAGAAGAACACACAAGTGAAGCAGTCTACCCGGAAACGGGGTGAACGTGTAACGTCAACGAATCCATTTTCTATTCGAAGCCATGTAGAGGTTCCAGAAGAAGTATGGTTAGTGGATGACATTTATACAACAGGCACGACACTTCATCAGGCAGCTTATGTGTTAAAAGAGGCAGGAGTAAAAAAAGTGCACGGGTTCTGTCTTGCCGAAACGTTGTTAAAAAAGTGATGTCAGTTACAGACTGTCGTGGTACACTGTGAAAAAAAGGGGGATTGTCATTTGAAAAAAGTAGTTATCGTAGTTACGCTTCTTTTCCTACTTCAACCTGTCGTTTATGCTTCAGCTACCAGTATCCCTGGCTCTGGCAATCAAACAACTACCCAAGTAAAATCACTCACGAAAATTGCAAAAATCCGTTCGACTATTACAAAAGCGACTGTGCAAGAGCAACCTGCTAAGCCGCTATCACCGACTGGCCAATCCGTCTATCAACGCCTACTTAATATACATAGTTCATACCATGAGATCCCTTATCTATATGGTGGCACCACGAAAACAGGTCTAGATTGCAGCGGATTTATTTATTTAATTCATAATGAAGCAGGTTTACCCATTATGCGGTTAAGCAGTGAAGACTACTTCAAAAAGGCGAAACCTGTTTTACAACCGGTACCAGGGGATTTAGTTTTCTTTGAAAACACCTATAAACCAGGTATCTCACACATGGGAATTTACATTGGAAATCAACAATTCGTGCATGCCGGCTCCAAAGGTGTCGAAATCACGAGACTATCTGTTTCTTATTGGAAAGATCGCTTTGTTTCCTTTAAGCGGTTGGATACAGTAACAAATTAATTTCCTATTTCGCATGTACACGATATTGTGTACATGTTTTTTTTTATAGAGTTAGCAAATTCGCATGATGGTGCCAATGTAAGCGATTGCAATATAATTGAACTTTCGGAAATAACAGAATTCTTTTTATAATTAGGGTTGACGGTCCTTTGTTCTAATTGTATGATTACTGCAATATATTTCATATTGCAAATGATTACAAAAGAGAAGTTGGTGGTTGCATGCGCAGTGACATGATAAAAAAAGGTGTCGATAGAGCCCCACACCGTAGCTTGTTGTATGCTACGGGTGTGAAAACGAAAGATCTTGGAAAACCGTTCATCGGTGTATGCAATTCGTATATCGATATTATTCCGGGACATCGGCATTTAAACGTGTTTGCAGAGGTAGTAAAAGAAGCTATATGGGAAGCTGGCGGCGTTCCATTCGAATTCAACACAATTGGTGTCGACGACGGTATTGCCATGGGCCACATCGGCATGCGTTATTCGTTACCGAGTCGAGAACTCATTGCAGACTCTGCTGAGACTGTCATAAACGCTCACTGGTTTGATGGCGTATTTTACATTCCAAACTGTGACAAGATTACACCGGGTATGCTAATGGCCGCGATGCGTACCAATGTCCCGTCTGTATTCGTTACGGGAGGCCCGATGGAAGCAGGGACTTCTGCAGATGGAAAAGCCTTATCCCTGACATCTGTTTTTGAAGGGGTCGGCGCATTTAAAGCCGGAAACATGTCGGAACAAGAGCTACTCGATATTGAACAAAATGCGTGTCCGACGTGTGGATCGTGCTCAGGAATGTTTACAGCCAATTCGATGAACTCATTAATGGAGATTCTAGGTGTCACACCACCTGGAAATGCGACGATTGTGGCAACATCAAATGAACGTCACCGCTTGATTAAAGAAGCCGCAAAAAGCTTAATTCGTATGATCGAAGAAGATATCAAACCGCGTGATCTTGTTACAAAAGAAGCCATCGATGATGCTTTTGCTCTTGATATGGCGATGGGCGGTTCAACAAACACCGTTCTGCATACTTTAGCGATTGCTCACGAAGCTGAAATCCCTTACGACATGAAAGAAATCAATGAAGTCGCTAAACGAATTCCGTATCTTGCGAAGATCATGCCAGCAAGTGATTATTCGATGCATGATGTTCATTTAGCAGGTGGTTTATCTGCTATTATTCGAGAACTTTGCGAAATTCCTGGTGGCATCCATGGAGACCGCATGACAATCACAGGTAAGACGGTCTATGAAAACGTAAAAGATGCGAAGATTCTCAATCCAGCAGTCATTCGACCAAAGGATAATCCGTATAGCCCGGTTGGCGGACTTTCTGTTCTGTACGGAAATATTGCACCAGACGGAGGTGTCATTAAGGTAGGAGCAGTCGATCCTTCCATTCAAACCTTTGTAGGTGAAGCCATCGTCTTTGAATCTCAAGAAGAGGCACAACAAGCCATTGATGAAGGAACAGTGCAAGAAGGCCACGTCGTCGTCATTCGCTATGAAGGACCTAAAGGTGGACCTGGCATGCCGGAAATGCTAGCGCCTACTTCCGCTATTCAAGGAAGAGGACTAGGAACCAAAGTGGCACTTATCACGGATGGCCGTTTCTCAGGAGCATCTCGTGGTATATCCATCGGACATATTTCTCCAGAAGCTGCAGATGGAGGTCCGATTGCACTGATCAAGAACGGCGATCAGATTGAGATCAATCTACCCGAACGAACTATTCAGTTGCTTTGTACAGAGGAAGAACTTCAAAAGCGAGCGGAGGAGCTTCCGCCGTTTGAACCTAAAATCAAAAAAGGCTATCTCGCTCGATACTCGAAGCTGGTGACATCAGCAAGTACTGGTGGCGTTATGAAAATATAAAGCGTGGAAGAGGTAAAAGGATAAGAGTGGTCATTTTCAGAGAGCCGGTGGTGCTGCGAACCGGTAAGGCCCCTTATACCGACATCCCCTCGGAGCGAAGGATGAACGTCTTGTACTAGTAAGTCCTTCCGGGTGAAACGCCCGTTATCCTGATAGAGGCAGCAACAGCTGTGAAGTAGGGTGGTACCATGAAGTCAATTCATCCCTATGCAAGGAACCCGTGTGTTCGTTTGCATAGGGATTTTTTTATACCCAAATAAAGGAGTGAACCACATGACGATGCAAGCAGAAATGCAACAGACAGAGACTTGGCAAGGGGCAGATGTCTTGATTGATCTGTTAAAAGAACAGCAAGTCGAACTCATCTTTGGTTATCCAGGAGGCGCTGTTTTACCTATTTATGACGCGCTTTACCGCAATCCTATTCCACACATTCTGGCGAGACACGAGCAAGGTGCTATTCATGCGGCTGAAGGATATGCCCGAGTGACTGGAAAACCCGGAGTTGTCATTGCAACTTCGGGGCCGGGAGCCACGAACCTTGTCACAGGAATTGCAGATGCCATGATGGATTCCCTTCCTCTAGTTGTTTTTACGGGTCAAGTGGCCACTAGTGTCATTGGTACAGATGCATTTCAAGAGGCCGATATCATCGGTATTACACAGCCGATTACAAAACACAATTACCAGATCAAAGATATTCGCGATCTTCCGCGAATCGTGCGTGAAGCTTTTCATATTGCCTCAACAGGAAGACCTGGACCCGTTGTAATTGATTTCCCGAAAAACATGGCAACCGATTTTGCTGGAGAAGTGGACATGACCCCACACCCCGTTTATCTTCCTGGGTATCAGCCAACTGTTCAACCGAACTTTCTACAAATCCAAAAGGTAGCTGCAGCGATTCGACAAGCGAAAAAGCCCCTATTTCTAATAGGGGCAGGTGTTCTCGCTGCCAAAGCAGTACCGGAATTAAAGGAGTTGCTTGACGTCACAGGAATTCCAGTTGTCAATACATTGCTTGGACTCGGGACAGTGCAGGCTGAACTCCCTCAGTTTCTCGGAATGGCTGGAATGCACGGTACGTATACTGCAAATATTGCCATTCAAGAGTGTGACTTACTCATCAATGTGGGTGCTCGATTTGATGATCGCTTGACCGGAAACCTAAGTGGCTTTGCTCCAAATGCAAGTGTCATTCATATCGATATTGATCCTGCGGAAATTGGGAAAAATGTCGAAACTGCCATTCCGATCGTAGCGGATGCAAAAGAGGCATTGATCAGTTTGCTAAGTTATGAGTTATGGAGTCATAAGGATTCTGAATGGGTGACGTCTTTACATCAAATGAAAGAACAGTTTCCGCTTCATTACCGTAAAGATGGACTTAAAGCACAACAAGTTCTAGAAATCGTCCGACAAGAAACACACGGGGACGCCATCGTCTCAACAGATGTAGGCCAACATCAAATGTGGACAGCTCAGTATTACGGCTTCAAAAATCCACATAAGTGGATCACCTCAGGTGGTCTCGGGACGATGGGGTTTGGCTTCCCTGCAGCGATTGGCGCGCAACTTGCCTTTCCGAATGAAAAAGTCATCGCGGTAGTGGGAGATGCCGGATTTCAAATGACTTTACAAGAGCTTTCGCTGTTACAAGAATTTCGATTACCAGTCAAGATCCTGATACTCAATAATCAGAGCTTAGGAATGGTTAGACAGTGGCAACGCGCTTTTTACGAGGAACGCTATTCGCAGTCGCTCATGCCTGTCCAACCAGACTTTGTCAAACTTGCAGCTGCCTATGAAATCGAAGGTGTTCGTATCGACACGCTCGAACAAGCACAGCAACAGTTACCTGGCTTACTTGCTTCAGATCAGCCTGTGTTGATTGATTGCCGAATCGAGCAGCTAGAACCCGTTACACCTATGGTGGCACCTGGGAAATGCTTACATGAAATGATTGGAGTGAAGCCTTTGTGAGACGAATCATTACGGTAACGGTCATCAATCAAAGCGGGGTGTTGAACCGCGTAACGGGGCTGATGATGAAACGGCAATTTAATATCGAGAGCATCACAGTCGGACATACGGAACAACCCACGCACTCCAAAATGACATTTGTTGTTCATGTCGAAGACTCGCAAAAGCTCGAGCAATTATTAAAACAATTACAAAAGCAAATTGATGTATTAAAAGTACATGACCTGACGGACCAATCGATTGTTATTCGAGAACTTGCTCTCGTGAAGGTGATGGCACCTGCTTCGAAACGTTTGGAACTGAATGCGCTAATCGAGCCTTTCCGGGTGCAAACAATTGATGCAGGAAAACAAATAGTAACGTACCAAATCACGGGGCATCCGGATAAAATTGATGCCTTTGTGGAGCTTGTGAAACCTTACGGCATAAAAGAACTGACTCGGACGGGCGTTACAGCCTTTACACGAGAACATCAAAAATCAGAGAATGCGCCGCTGAAGCGCATCAACTAACTGGAGGAATGGAAAATGACAAAAATGTATTATAACGGTGATATCAACGAAGCGGTTTTACAAGGGAAAAAGATTGCAGTGATCGGCTACGGTTCTCAAGGTCATGCGCATGCGCAGAATTTGAAAGAAAGCGGCTTCGATGTGGTGGTAGGGGTTCGTGCTGGAAAGTCATTTGACCAGGCAGTAGAGGACGGGCTTCAAGCGGCATCTGTGAAAGAAGCGGCTGAACTAGCAGATGTAGTCATGATCCTGCTTCCAGATGAGCGTCAGAAAGCAGTATACGAAGCAGAAATCAAACCTTATTTGACTGCTGGAAAAGCACTTGTTTTCGCACACGGATTTAATATTCACTTTGATCAAATTGTTCCCCCAGCAGATGTGGACGTCTTCCTAGTTGCACCAAAAGGCCCTGGTCACCTTGTGCGCCGTACCTATGAATCAGGTGCTGGAGTTCCTGCACTATTTGCTGTCTATCAAGATGCAACGGGTCAAGCAAAGGATGTAGCCCTTGCTTATGCCAAGGCAATTGGAAGTGCGCGTGCAGGCGTTTTGGAAACGACATTCAAAGAAGAAACAGAGACGGACTTGTTTGGAGAACAAGCAGTCTTATGTGGTGGGTTAACAGCTCTTGTAAAAGCAGGATTTGAGACGCTTGTCGAAGCAGGCTATCAACCGGAACTGGCGTATTTCGAAACGATGCACGAACTGAAACTCATTGTGGATTTGATGTACGAAGGGGGCATGACAGGTATGCGCTACTCGATTTCGGATACAGCGGAATGGGGAGACTTCGTGTCAGGACCACGTGTGGTAGATGCAGCAACAAAAGAACGTATGAAAGACATTCTGACAGATATTCAACAAGGCAAGTTTGCTAAAGAATGGATTCAAGAAAATGAAAATGACCGACCAAACTACCGTCGTATCAAAGAAGACGAGACGACACATCAGATTGAAGAGGTCGGTGCGAAACTTCGTGAAATGATGCCATTTGTCCAAGCGACAAAATCTCCGAAGAAAGAAGTGGTGGCGAGTGGCACAAATTGATATTTTCGACACAACCCTACGCGATGGTGAACAATCGGCTGGAATCAATTTAAATACCGTTGAAAAAGTAGAAATTGCCAAACAACTCGAACGTTTTGGGGTATCCATCATCGAGGCAGGGTTTCCAGCGTCTTCACCTGGTGACTTTGAAGCTGTGAAGCAAATTGCAAATACAGTGAAGAATTCAACCGTGACAGGTCTCGCTCGTGCCATTGAGTCTGATATTTTAACGTCGTATGAAGCCTTAAAAGGTGGGGTCCAACCTCACCTCCATACCTTTATTGCTACCTCACCGATTCATATGGAATACAAACTAAAAAAAACACCTGATCAAGTGGTCGAGATTGCTGTCCAGTCCGTGAAACTTGCGCGCAAGTACTTTCCGCTTGTGCAGTGGTCAGCAGAAGATGCGACACGTTCCGATAAAGAGTTTCTGGCACGCATTATTACGGAAGTGATTCGTGCTGGGGCAACGACCATCAATATTCCCGATACTGTCGGTTATACCACGCCAGCTGAGTACGGAGCACTATTCCGTTTCTTGCAAGAGACGGTTCCTGGAATTGAAAACGTAAAGTTATCCGCACATTGTCATGACGATTTAGGTCTTGCCGTTGCCAATTCTTTGGCTGCAGTGGAAAACGGAGCTACCCAGATTGAAGGGACGATCAACGGGATAGGGGAACGTGCCGGTAATGCAGCTCTTGAAGAAATTGCTGTCGCTCTTCAGATTCGCGGTGATTATTACCGGACACAAACAGGCATTGTCTTGAAGGAGACAAAACGTACAAGTCAATTGGTGAGCCAATTGACAGGTGTGATGATTCAACCGAACAAAGCGGTCGTTGGAAAAAATGCGTTTGCGCATGAATCAGGTATCCATCAAGACGGCATGCTGAAAAATCCTGAAACCTATGAAATTATTACACCAGCCATGATTGGCGATGCTTCTACGGAACTAGTACTTGGCAAACACTCTGGACGTCATGCATTTATCAGTAAAGCTAAGGAAATGGGCTTTGAGCTTCCAGACGAAAAATATGTGCAGGCATTTTCAGCATTTAAAGAACTGGCTGACCGCAAGAAAGAAATTACAGAAGAAGATCTATTTGTCTTACTGACGGATCAACAAGTGGCTTCACAGGATGTTCCACTTTATGAACTAGTTAGTGTACAAGTTCAGTACGGGACAGGCAACATTCCGACGGCTACGATACGGGCTACGACACCAGCTGGAGATGTCGTGACGGTCTCCGACACAGGAGCAGGTTCTGTAGAAGCCATATTTAATACGCTTGAACGTGTGGTCAATGGAACAGTTCGTATCCTTGATTACCGAGTGAGCTCCGTATCGAAAGGCCGTGATGCACTTGGAGAAGCGGTTGTGAAACTGCGTTTTGACGAACGAGAGACGATTGGCCGTAACGCATCTCAAGATGTACTCGAAGCGAGTGCGAAGGCATATTTGAATGCTATCAACAGGCAATTACAGAAACAATCGACACGTGTAGCCGTTCACTAAATTGGAGGGATTCGAATGAAAAAAGCGATTACAGTATTGCCTGGAGACGGGATTGGCCCCGAAGTGACAGCAGCTGCTGTTCACGTATTACAAGCAATTGCGAAAAGATTCCAACACGAATTTGAATTTCACTATGCAGCGATTGGTGGGGCAGCAATTGACACCCATGGTCAACCACTTCCTGATGAAACGATCGCATCGTGTTCTACTGCAGATGCCGTCTTATTAGGCTCAGTTGGAGGACCGAAATGGGATGCAAATCCACCAGAACTTCGTCCGGAAAAAGGACTGCTTGCGTTACGCAAACAATTTAATCTATATGCCAATTTACGTCCTGTAAAGAGCTATAAAGCTCTTGAATCCGCTTCTCCGTTAAAAGCTGAACATGTGAGTGGGACAGACTTTGTGATAGTTCGTGAACTGACAGGTGGCTTGTATTTCTCAGAACCTCGCAAAAAGACATCGGATATGGCTGCCGATACGCTTGTTTATACACGGAAAGAAATTGAACGCATCGTAGATTCCGCATTTCAATTGGCGAGAACAAGAAAAGGAAAAGTCACTTCTGTGGATAAAGCGAATGTCCTCGCTTCCAGTAAACTGTGGCGTGAAATTGTAGAAGAAAAGAAGAAAGGGTATCCAGATGTCGAAGTAGAGCACATTTTAGTCGATGCAGCAGCGATGCAGTTGATCAGAGAACCATCTTCATTTGATGTGATTGTCACAGAAAATTTATTTGGAGATATTTTAAGTGATGAAGCTTCTATGATTACAGGATCTCTTGGTATGCTGCCGTCAGCCAGCCTCAGAGATGATGAATTTGGCGTTTACGAACCGATTCACGGGTCTGCACCTGATATTGCAGGTCAAGGAAAAGCCAATCCAGCAGGTGCTATATTGTCCGCAGCGATGATGCTAAGACACTCTTTTGGTATGGCAGTGGAAGCACAAGCGATTGAAACAGCTGTCGAAAATGTGCTAGAAGATGGCTATTTCACAGCGGACTTACATGGCGGACGTATTCTATCGACAGATGCGTGGACGGCAAAAGTCATTGAAGAACTCGACAGCGAATCTGTCTCAGAAAGTATTTGTTTTTCATATATATCCGGGTGACAAGGAGGTATACACATGGCGAAAACGATTATCGAAAAAATATGGGACCAACATGTGGTCGTAGAGGAGAAAGGGAAACCGGACCTTCTTTACATCGACCTCCACTTACTGCATGAAGTAACATCCCCCCAAGCATTTGAGGGGCTTCGATTGACAGGAAGAAACGTACGTCGACCCGATCTGTGCTTTGCGACAATGGATCATAACGTCCCTACGACTCCGCTCCGTAAAGTTTCAGATACCATTGCCAAAAAACAAATGAAGACGCTGGCTGAGAACTGCGAAGAATTCGGGATTGAACTTGCCGATATGCACCATCCGGACCAAGGGATTGTGCATATTATCGGCCCAGAGCTCGGTCTTACCCAACCAGGAAAAACCATCGTGTGTGGGGATTCTCATACATCAACTCACGGAGCTTTTGGAGCATTAGCATTTGGAATAGGTACAAGTGAAGTCGAGCATGTATTGTCCACGCAAACACTTTGGCAACAAAAACCGAAGACCATGGAAGTTCGTGTGACCGGAGAACTTGGATTTGGCATCACTGCCAAAGATATCATACTAGCGATTATTGCAAAGTTTGGAATTGATATGGGAACCGGCCATGTTATTGAATATACAGGTGATGCCATTCGGAAGTTATCGATGGAAGAGCGGATGACCATTTGTAATATGTCGATTGAAGCAGGCGCACGTGCCGGTCTTGTGTCACCCGATCATACCACGATTGAGTTTTTACGTGGTCGACGGTTTATTTCTTCTGAAGGGTTTGATGAATTGGCTTCGGAGTGGTTATCTCTCGCGACTGATGAAGGTGCCAAGTATGATGCAGTGTGCGAAATCAATGCATCAGAGATCGAGCCATTCGTTACCTGGGGAACAAATCCTGCAATGGGTTCAGGCATCAGTCGATCTGTCCCATCGGCAAACGATTACCAGTCGGAGAGTGACCGATTAGCGCTTCAACTGGCTCTCGATTATATGGGCCTTGAAGAAGGGCAACATCTAGAAGATGTCACCATTCAACATGTCTTTATCGGATCGTGTACGAATGCCCGCTTAAGTGATTTAGAGCAGGCAGCTAAAGTAATCAAAGGTAGAAAGGTTGCACAAGGCGTCAGAGCCATTGTCGTGCCAGGATCTCAGCTGACCAAACGACAAGCAGAAGAAAAAGGGATTGACCGATTATTTGTCGAGGCTGGTTTTGAATGGAGAGAATCAGGTTGTTCTATGTGCCTCGCCATGAATGATGATGTCGTTCCGGCAGGCGAACGATGTGCGTCAACTAGCAATCGAAACTTTGAAGGAAGACAAGGGACAGGGGCTCGTACGCATCTCATGAGCCCTGCGATGGCAGCCGCTGCTGCAATTGAAGGAAAATTAACAGACGTACGTAAATTTACAATGGCATTTGTCTGAAAGGAGTGACGTCGATGGAGCCAATTCAATTGATCACGAGTACCGTGACACCACTCAATAAAAAAAATGTGGATACCGATCAAATCATTTCAAAAGAATTTCTAAAGCGTATCGAACGTACAGGTTTCGGCAAGTATTTATTCTATCATTGGCGCTATAAAGAAGATGGCACGGAACGACCAGATTTTGTCTTAAATGAACCAGCTTACGAGGGGTCTCAAGTGCTTGTTGCACATGAAAACTTTGGGTGTGGGTCATCCCGTGAGCATGCCCCTTGGGCAATTGGGGATTATGGCTTTCGCGTGGTCATCGCACCGAGTTTTGCGGATATTTTTTATAACAACTGTTTGAAGAACGGAATTTTACCGATTCGACTTTCCGTTCAGGCTGTGGAAGAGATTTTGTCAAAACCAACGTACCAGGTCACCGTCGACCTGCCAAATCAGCAGGTCCTAGGTAATGATGGAGCAATTTATGCGTTTGACATCGACCCGTATCAGAAAAAGATGCTGCTAAATGGATGGGATGAAATCTCGCTAACCTTTTTATATGAAACTCAAATCACAGCATTTGAACAAAAACGAAAATAAGGTTGCCACTTGGCAGCCTTTTTTCTTTCCAAAAATTTATTCTTTCGAAAACATTGAATCGTTGGATAAATGCGGATGAAACGTGTACAATCTTCACAAGTCATCTTTTATTTTCTTTTTTTAAAAAGAAGGAATGTTAAAAAGGATGTCGAAATAAGTAGTATAGCAATTATAAAGGAGGAGTTTTCATGCTAAACTTTAACATCCGTGGAGAAAATATCGAGGTAACTCCTGCAATTCGAGAATATGTTGAGACAAAAATCGAAAAAATTGATCGCTACTTTAACGAAGAACTCAATTCAAATGCGAACGTAAACCTTAAAGTTTACAATGATAAGCAAACAAAAGTGGAAGTAACCATTCCGATGAAAAACTTGACTTTGCGTGCAGAAGAACGCCACGCTGATATGTACGCAGCTGTAGATTTAATTGTTGATAAATTAGAACGTCAAATCCGCAAGCATAAAACTAAAGTGAACCGTAAATTCCGTGAGCGTGAAGGCGTTGGAACTTATTTCGCAGTAACTGAAGCGTCTCTTGAACCAGAGACTACAGAAGAAGAGTATTCAATTGTACGTACAAAAACATTTGATTTAAAGCCGATGGATCAAGAAGAAGCTATCCTTCAAATGGATATGTTAGGGCATAACTTCTTTATCTTTACAGACTCTGAATCCAATGGCACGAACATCGTCTACAAACGAAGAGATGGAAAGTACGGGTTAATTGAAACCAACTGATATATCAAAGTCCTCCTTCCGGGTGAGGGCTTTTTCTTATGGTTTCTAAGTCCTGCGCTTGAAGTGACTTTTCAATCAGTGGTAAAATGAAAGATAAGTCTGAAATAGGAAGTGACCTTCATGTTAGGTGTATTAAATAAAGTGTTTGATCCCAATAAACGAGAAATAAAAAAATTAGAAAAGATAGCGGATGCTGTAGAGGCACTCGCTTCAAATATGGAAGCTCTCAGTGATGAGGAGCTCCAGCAACAAACGGAACGTTTTAAAAAACGCTACCAAGATGGCGAGACGATTAATCAATTACTTCCAGAAGCATTCGCGACAGTCCGCGAAGCGTCGCGTCGCGTGCTTGGTTTATATCCTTTCCGTGTTCAAATTATGGGTGCAGCTGCTCTAAATGACGGAAATATCTCTGAAATGAAAACAGGGGAAGGGAAGACGCTTACGTCGACACTTTCTGTCTACCTGAATGCATTGACAGGGAAAGGTGTACACGTCGTTACGGTCAATGAGTACTTGGCTAGCCGTGATGCGGAAGAGATGGGTAAACTTTATAATTTCCTCGGTTTAACGGTTGGGCTCAATACGAATTCACTCACAAAGCCCGAAAAACGAGAAGCATATTTAGCGGATATTACGTATTCGACAAACAATGAATTAGGCTTTGACTACTTACGGGATAACATGGTTCTTTACAATGAGGAAAAAGTACAACGTCCACTTCACTATGCGGTCATCGATGAAGTCGATTCGATTTTAATTGATGAGGCTCGTACACCACTCATCATCTCTGGACAAGCTTCAAAAGCAGCACTTCTCTATAAACAAGCAAATGCGGTCGTTCGCTTGCTTCGAAATGAAGAAGATTACAGTTATGACGAGTCTACGAAAGGTGTCGTCTTAACAGATACAGGTGTGGAAAAAATTGAAAAATCATTTGGTATCGACAATCTATTCGATTTAACACATGTCCGTCTAAACCATGCAGTCAATCAATCGTTAAAAGCTCACGTTTCGATGCACAACGACGTGGACTATGTCGTTCAAGAGGGAGAAGTGATCATCGTTGACTCCTTCACAGGGCGTTTAATGAAAGGACGTCGTTATTCAGATGGTCTTCATCAAGCCATAGAAGCAAAAGAAGGACTAGATATTCAAAACGAATCCATGACAATGGCAACCATCACATTCCAGAACTACTTCCGAATGTACGAAAAGTTATCTGGTATGACAGGGACTGCTAAGACGGAAGAAGAAGAATTCCGTAATATTTACAATATGAATGTCATTGTCATTCCAACAAATAAACCGATTGCTCGAGAGGATCGTCCGGACTTGATTTATGCGTCCATGAAAGGAAAATTCGAGGCAGCTGCTGCGGATATTGCAGAGAAACATAAAAAAGGCCAACCTGTTCTGATCGGTACAGTGGCTATTGAGACATCAGAGATTATTTCACAGTTACTTACGAAGCATAAAATACCGCATAACATTTTGAATGCCAAAAATCATGAATTTGAAGCACAAATCATTGCGGATGCCGGAAAAAAAGGTGCAGTTACGATTGCGACAAATATGGCCGGTCGTGGAACGGACATCAAACTCGGCGAGGGTGTCCTCGACATTGGTGGACTAGCAGTCATCGGGACCGAACGACATGAATCACGCCGAATCGATAATCAGTTACGTGGTCGTTCGGGTCGACAAGGTGACCCTGGTGTGACTCAATTCTACTTATCGCTTGAAGATGAACTAATGCGTCGTTTCGGTTCAGATAACATGAAAGCGATGATGACTCGATTAGGTCTTGATGATACGCAGCCTATTCAATCTAAAATGGTCTCGCGTGCTGTTGAATCTGCTCAGAAACGAGTGGAAGGAAACAACTTTGACTCACGTAAAAGATTGCTTCAATATGATGACGTTCTTCGTCAACAACGGGAAATTATCTACAAAGAACGAAATGAAGTCTTAGAGACAGAAAATATGCGTTCACTTGTAGAAACGATGTTGAATGATGTCATTGACCGCTCCGTAGATGCACACACGGCTTCAGAACAAAAGTCAGAATGGAGATTAAAAGGTCTATCGGATTATGTAAATGCCGTCTTGATCCCAGAAGAGTCAGAAGCGGAACTAGATTTCGAAAACAAAGAACGCGAACAAATTCGTGAAGAATTGAAAGAATTGATTCGTAGAGAATACGATGCGAAAGAAGAGCGTTATACAGCGGAACGTATGCGCGAGTTTGAAAAAGTAATCTTGCTTCGTTCGATTGACTCCAAATGGATTGACCATATCGATGCAATGGATCAACTACGACAAGGAATTCACTTACGTGCCTACGGACAAAGTGATCCTCTACGTGAATACCAAAATGAAGGATTTGCGATGTTCGAAGCAATGGTAGAATCCATTCAAGAAGATGTTGCCAAATATGCGATGAAAGCGGAAATTCGCAGCAACCTTGAGCGTGAGGAAGTTGCCAAAGGCCAAGCGGTGAATCCAAAAGAAGAAGGAACACCGGTGAAAAAACAACCGATTAAAAAAGAAGCAGAAGTAGGGCGCAATGAACCATGTCCTTGTGGAAGCGGTAAGAAATACAAAAACTGTCACGGGGCAGTGAGCTAATAGACGGAGGAATCACAATGATTGAATTATCAGCAGCACGAGCAGAACTAGAACGGTATGCACAAAAAATCCAAGACTTTAGGGGGTCTCTTTGACTTAGAAAACAAAGAGGCACGAATCCAAGAGTTGGATGAAGTGATGACTTTCCCAGACTTTTGGGATGACGCACAAGCCGCTCAAAAGACTATCAATGAGTTGAACGGGATTAAAGCGGTTGTCGAACAGTACAATGATTTAGAGAGTCAGCAGGAAAATCTCGAGATGACGGTTGAACTATTAAAAGAAGAGTCAGATGAGGATTTACATGCTGAACTGGAAACTGAACTGAAGAAGCATCGGGGTGATTTAGAAGCATTTGAACTGCAGATGCTCCTTAGTGAAGAGTTTGATAAAAACAATGCCATCCTCGAACTTCATCCAGGGGCTGGTGGAACAGAGTCGCAAGATTGGGGTTCGATGCTCCTTCGTATGTACCAGCGCTGGGCGGACAAAAAAGGATTTAAAGTTGAGACCCTGGATTACCTTCCTGGGGATGAGGCCGGAATCAAATCCGTTACACTTCTAATTAAAGGACATAACGCATACGGCTATCTAAAAGCGGAAAAAGGCGTTCACCGCCTTGTCCGTATATCACCTTTTGATTCATCTGGTCGCCGACACACATCCTTCGTCTCTGTCGATGTAATGCCGGAATTTAATGAAGAAATTGAAATCGATATTCGTACCGAGGATTTAAAAATTGATACGTACCGTGCAAGTGGTGCGGGTGGGCAGCATATCAATACGACGGATTCAGCCGTCCGCATTACCCACTTACCAACAAATACAGTTGTTACGTGTCAGACGGAACGTTCCCAAATCAAAAACCGAGAACATGCTATGAAAATGTTGAAGTCCAAGCTATATCAACTTCGCATTGAAGAGCAAGAAGCGGAACTCGCTGCGATTCGTGGGGAGCAAAAAGAAATCGGGTGGGGTTCTCAAATCCGCTCATATGTCTTCCATCCGTATTCGATGGTAAAGGATCATCGAACCAATGAAGAAAGTGGAAACGTTCATGCCGTTGTTGATGGAGAACTGGACAACTTTATTCATGCCTATCTTCGCTCAAAAATCCAATAACCTACTTGAAATTCACTGTGGTATACTCTACCATAGTGGATTTTTTTAGTTGAGAGAGTTAAGCAGAGCCAATTTAGATGATAAGGCGATGATGAAACCGTTATGAAAGTAAGAAAACCAAGAAAAGAAGAAACACCTCTTGCAAGGGAAATACGAGATTATCTTCTCGTCATTATAGGCGCAGCCGTTGTAGCAGTTGGCTTTAATGTATTTTTATTACCAAATCAAATTGCATCTGGTGGCGTAAGTGGTATCAGTACCATTTTGTATTCTGTCTTTGGGTGGGAACCTGGAATTGTCCAGTACGCATTTAATATTCCACTGTTTATCGCAGGAGTCATAATTTTGGGAAAGAATTTTGGTATGAAATCGTTTGTTGGAACGTTAACATTACCAGCGGTGGTTTTAGCGACCTCGAGTTGGGAACCGTGGACGATGAATCCATTACTTAGTGCCTTATTTGGCGGGATCGCAGTCGGAACCGGTCTTGGGTTTGTTTTTCGGGGAAATGCCTCAACCGGAGGAACGGATCTTGCAGCTCAGATTATTACAAAATATACAGGACTTTCTCTTGGTACAAGTGTTTTATTAATCGATGGTTTAATCGTTATATCGGCAGCGATTGTATTCGATATTGAACGAGCACTCTACGCCCTTATCGGACTATTCACAACGACAAAAACGATTGATATCATTCAACTTGGATTTAGCCAATCGAAAATGGTCCATATTATCACTTCGGAAGAAGCGGCGATGAAAAATGCGATTTATGAGCACGTGAATCGAGGCGTGACGAAAATGTCGGGTATCGGTGGATATACAGAAGAGCATAGGCCCATACTCATGGTAGTGGTCTATCAAACAGAGTTCACAAAGTTGAAAAATGTGGTGCGAACCGTTGATCCTCATGCGTTTGTCATTGTTTCAGATGCCTATGAGGTTTTCGGGGAAGGTTTTAAAAGATATTAACTTTGGTATACTAAAGTTATATGAGAAAAGGAGTGTTTTCATTGAAAAAATATCTTTTAGGTCTTTCGATCACGTCCGCATTTCTCCTCGCAGCATGTGGAGGCGACAATGCAGACACGAATACAGAAACACCTGCAGATTCAGGTGAAACAGCTTCAGTAGAAGCGGAAGCAGTCGTCAACCAAAAATGTATTAGCTGTCATGGCGGCAATCTCGAAGGTCAAGGTAACGCCCCTGCATTAAACGATGTAGGATCTCGCTTGAGTGAACAAGAGATATTAACTGTTATTCTAGAAGGAAAAGGCGGAATGCCAGGTGGGATTATCCAAGGTGCAGAAGCAGAAGCAGTTGCTGCTTGGTTAGCGGAAATGAAATAAGTTTAAAAAGAAAGGGACGTACAGATGTACGTTCTTTTTTTTGTGGAGAAAGACCTACAGAAAAATGCGGGTGTAGGACTTGAGATTGGCTAATAAATTGAAATAAACCTGTAACATTAAAAATTCCGGTGGATGTTATAATAGATTTGTTGCGCTTAATAATGAAGTACATAATATGGGTGGTTAAAACATGATTCAAATGAAGGATGTCTACAAGAAGTATCCAAACGGTATTGTCGCAGCAAATGGCATTTCGGTAGATATTAAACAAGGTGAATTCGTCTATGTGGTGGGACCGTCAGGTGCTGGGAAATCCACATTTATTAAAATGATGTATCGTGAAGAGAAGCCAACAAGTGGCGATATCGTCATCAATGGTATCAATTTAGCAAAAATTAAATCAAAGAAAGTTCCGCTTTTACGAAGACAAATCGGTGTGGTCTTTCAAGATTTCAAGTTATTGCCTCGCATGAATGTCTATGAAAATGTAGCCTTTGCATTAGAAGTGATTGAAGAAAGTCCAAAAGTAATCCGGAAGCGAGTAATGGAAGTGTTAGACTTGGTAGGTCTAAAACATAAAGCGCGAATGTTTCCAACGGAATTGTCTGGTGGCGAACAGCAGCGTATTTCGATAGCACGTTCTATCGTAAATAAACCAAAGCTTGTGATCGCTGATGAACCTACAGGAAACTTAGATCCAGATACATCGTGGGAAATTATGAATATTTTTGAAGAAATCAATTCTCGGGGAACGACCATTATTATGGCTACCCATAACAAAGAAATTGTAAACACTTTAAAACACCGTGTCATTGCAGTTGAAGGCGGACTTATTGCCCGAGATGAAGCAGAAGGAGACTACGGTTATGAAATTTAGAACGCTAGGAAGACATGTCAAAGAGAGTATTCGGAGCATCGCCAGAAATGGGTGGATGACATTTGCTTCTGTAAGTGCAGTTACCGTGACTTTGCTTCTTGTTGGTGTGTTTGTTGCCATAATGATGAACTTGAACAAAGTGGCCGATGACCTAGAGCGAGACGTAGAAATTAAAGTATTTGTGGAATTAACTGCAGAAGAACAACAAATTACATCATTACAAGAACAAATAGGTAGTACACTTGGGGTGCAAGAAGTTGTATACTCTTCGAAAGAAGATGAATTAAAAAAGCTTGCTCGTGATTTTGGAGAAGATTTACAACTCTTTGAACAAGATAACCCTCTACATAATGTGTTTTATGTAAAAGCCCTTACACCAACTGAAACTCCTGCTGTGGCAGCTCGTATCAATCGCTTAGATCAAGTGAATGAAGTGGTTTATGGTGAAGGTAAGATTGAACGACTCTTTTCTTTCTTAGATCTCAGTCGAAATGTAGGGCTTGTCTTGATTCTTGCTTTATTATTTACAGCAATGTTCTTAATCTCGAACACGATTCGTATTACCATTGTGGCACGCCGACATGATATCGAAATTATGAAACTTGTAGGGGCTACGAACTGGTTTATTCGAATTCCATTTATCTTTGAGGGAATGTGGTTAGGAATTATGGGTGCTATCGTTCCAATGACCATCGTCACGGCCCTTTACTTTAATATTTATCAAGCACTGCAACCGAAGTTGGCAGAGAGCGAATTGTTCTCAATGCTGCCACTAACACCCTTCCTTTACCAAGTGAACGGTTTGATTCTTGTCATGGGAATCATGATTGGCGTATGGGGAAGTTTTATGTCGGTAAGAAAATTCTTAAAGGTCTAGGCACTGACGCGAGAAAGGGGAAACTTTAGAATGTCCACATCGTCACGGAAAGTGAAACTGGCCGCATGGCTGACAGCTGCAACTATGATGTTTACTTCCATTAATGTATCCGCAGCAACGCTAGATGAACTTAAAAAGCAACAGCAGCAACTGGAACAAAAGAAAAACGATATTAATTCATCCATTCAACAAAAAACTGGGGAAATTAAACAAAATGCTTCACGTATTGAAATTTTAGAAGGTAAGATTCAAACGTTAAGTGATGAAATCGTCTTGACAGAAGCAAAGATTGACGAGACGCAAGCTGCCATTGCCGTAACAGAAAGAGAAATTGCTGACCTTCGGGAATCTATTGAAGAACTTCAGGGGAAAATTATTGAACGTGATGCGCTTCTACAAGATCGTATACGAGCTGTCCAGCTGAGCGGGGGCTCTGTCAACTATATTGATGTCCTTTTAGGTGCTAATTCATTCGTTGATTTTATTGATCGCTTCTCAGCAGTTAATACGCTTATGGAAGCCGATCGTCAAATCTTACGCGAACAAGCGGAAGACAAAAAGCAACTTGAGGAAGAAAAAGCACTTGTTGAAAGCAAACTTCAAGAGCAACAAATTCGAAATGATCAACTTCTTCGTTTAAAAGAATCGCTGAATGGTCAACGTGCTGAGATGAACAATTTACTTGACCAACTCGAAGCAGAGCAAAATAAGTTAAAGCAAGAGAAACAAGTGATGCAATCAGATTATGAAGAAATCGCAAATTTAAGTGAAGAAACAAAATCAAAAATTGTGGCGGAGCAAAAGCGAATCGCAGAAATCGCTCGAAAACAAGCGGAAGAACGAAAGCGTAAAGCAGCCGAGGAAGAGCGGAAACGCAAAGCCGCCGCAGCTGCAAATGCAAACAAATCAAGTGGTGGAGGTTCTGCACCTGCAGTCTCTAGTGGAAGCTGGACAAAACCAGTGAATGGTCGCTTCACTTCGGGATATGGCTACCGCACGCATCCGATTTTCGGTACCGGACGAATGCATTATGGCGTAGACTTTGCCAATTCTATAGGCACACCGGTTGTATCGGCAGCAGATGGCGTCGTGAGTTATGCAGCACCATTTAGTACTTACGGAAACGTGGTCATGGTCACACATAATATTAATGGACAAACCTTTACAAGTCTCTATGCTCATTTAAACTCAATTGGCGCATCCGTCGGCCAGTCAGTTTCTAAGGGACAGCAAATTGGTACACTTGGAAACACAGGGAACTCAACGGGTCCTCACTTACATTTTGAAATTCATGTGGGTGGCTGGAACGGTATGGAAGCCAATTCAGTCAATCCATTACGCTACATCCCTATGTAACAAATCAGGCAGTTCACTTTACGTGAGCTGCTTTTTTCTTTAGGATTAGAATGGGGAGGAGGGGCGAAATGATTCCTACTGAATGGTACATAATTGGCTCACTTACTATGCCTTCTACGTGGATTTCAATCCTTCTGTCGATGGCGCTAACTGCTGGGGCATTTGGATTACATGGTGGCAAACAACTCGCAAGTCGTGTAATAGATTATTTTATCACATTCATTCTTGTCTGGAAGTTTAGTGTTATCCTAACTGATTTTAAAACAATAATTGTTCAGCCTCTGTCTCTTCTCTATTTTAACGGAGGATTGATTGGGATTTTGTTGGGTACAGCAGTCGTTATCTACATGATCTTTCACGATCAGAAATTAAACCAACTCGTTCGTATTCAGACGATAAGTTTTATCTTTGGGTTCTATTCCATCAGTATGGTCATTCTAAATGAGAATACACTTTTCAGTGAATTAATAACATTACTTAGTGCGACTCTTCTTATCCTTATAAGTTGGGTGGCAAGTAAATTTAGCGTAATTGTTTATTTACTTATTGTTGCAGGCTTTATTTTTTTTACTTCCATTATACAACCCCTAGGGGTATATGGGATTATGTTGTGGTGGAGCATAAGTATGTTGATTCTTTCATATAGCTCTGGGAAGTGGATGAATAGGAAGGAGTTATCACATGGCTAAGAAGTGGATTGCATTAGGAGGTCTTGCTATATTGATTGGAATAGCGCTGTATTCCTTTGCGAGTCAGAATGCGGATACGGTCGAATCTCTTAACAATGATCAGCTCGGTACAGATTTAATTGATAATCCGGGATCGTCACTCAAAAAAGGACAAGTCGCTCCTGATTTTACATTGACTACATTAAATGGAGACTCGGTGTCCTTGAGTGATTACAAAGGAAAAAAAGTGATTTTGAATTTTTGGGCCACTTGGTGTCCACCCTGTAAAGCTGAGATGCCGCATATGCAAAATTTCTATGAAGCATATGGAGAGGACGTTGAGATCCTTGCAGTTAATCTGACAGATAAAGATAATGGCATAGATAAAATTCAACAGTTCATTACGGACTATGAACTCACATTTACGGTTCCACTCGATGAGTCAGGCGAAGTAGGAACGATTTACCAAGCGATTACGATTCCCACAAGCTATATTCTTACGACAGAAGGGACCATTCAGCATAAAATTGTTGGCCCCATGGATGAACGCATGATGGAACAACTCATTCAATCGACACCATAGAATACTTTTCCTCTTTTCATCGTATAGTGCGACGAAGGAGGCTCTTTTTTTGAAGCGAATCATCTTGCTACTTGTTGTACTTCTGCTATCTGGTTGTAATTTAGCAGATCAACAACCTGCAACGAAAGATACACCGAAATTATTAGAGGAAGTCCGTGCGATTGTAAAAAAAACTAGCATCTATGACGTATCAGATAAGGATTTAACTATCGGTGCTGTAAAGGGTATGGTTGAAGCGCAAAAAGATCCGTATAGTCATTTCTTTTCGAAAGAAGAGACCATTTTACAAAAACATCGGTTAGCAAAGGAGCGAATCGGTCTTGGTATGAAAATTACACAGCAAGGAAATCGCTTTATTATAACTGAATTAGTACCGGGAACATCAGCTGCAGATCAACTAGCAGTGGGAGATGAGATTTTAGCAGTCAATGGACAGTCCGTGACTCAAATCTCAACAGAAGAATTGATTCAACTACTTGCCGGCAAGGAAGGGACAGATGTCGCATTAAAAGTTTTTTCAAAGCAACAACAAGTCATTCAAGAAGTTCACGTACGCAGAATGAAAATTCCTCAAACCACCCTTACGCACTATTTCTTAAATGACCAAGACAATAAATACCTTTATGTGCGTATATCTGTTTTCGGAGAAAGTACAACGGATGAATGGCAAAAGCTATGGAAGGGAATTCAAATTTCCGACGTTCAGGGGGTTATTCTTGATGTACGTGATAATCCAGGAGGCTATCTTGGAAGCGTCGTACCAATTGCAGAAACATTCGTTCCTCAAGAAACGCCTCTTCTCTGGATGGAAAATGCGAAAGGAGAACTGCACGTCATTCAAGGACAGAATGAACAGCCGATTGCGGCACCAGTTGTTGTTCTTCAAAATAAAATGAGCGCTTCGGCAAGTGAAGTCCTGTTGGCATCTCTTTTAGAGACAGACCGCGCGATATCTATTGGTACGACCACATTTGGAAAAGGTACCGTACAAGAAACATTCGATTTTGACAATGGCAGTAGCTTAAAAGTCTCGACGAACAGATGGTTGACGCCTCGTAAAACGTGGATACATGGTAAAGGAATTGAACCGACCATCGAAATTCAGTATCCAGAGCCCGAAGAACTGCAGCTTCCTGAAAATGAAGAACAGTGGCTGAAAGTGAAAGAAGCTTTTTCCAAGCTTAGTTCAGATTCCGTTACAGATAAGAATTTAAATCAAACGATCCTTGCATTTCAACGTAAGCATCACTTACCTATGAATGGTTCACTTGATGCACCAACGTTACTTGAATTAAAAGTCCGCTATAGAGAATGGCTTAGTAAACCAGAACATGATGAAGCCATTCAACTAGCACTTGATTACTTTCAACATAATAACTAAAAACTATACTTTTCTCTCAAGTGCTTTGCTAAAATAGAAAGTAACCGCTGGGAGGGATGGTATGAATCAACAAATGATGGGTGAGATAGCCTGGGCAATTGGTCAATTCTTTTTACATCCGCTCTTTTATGCGGCAATTGTTGCTGCTATTCTCACCGGATATTTTCGTGTAAAGAAAGAACGAAGCCATTTTAAAACTCGCCTTACGTGGGGTTGGAGTGAAGTGCGAGGGATTTTAAAAGATTCTTGGGTATTCTCTTTAGGTCTGTCGGGAATATTCTTACTACTTGGGATTGTCATCTATCCTGAATTTCTTGTGTTATGGAGTATTGTCGCTCTTTTCGCACTCCTTATTTTCCATTTTCAATATCTATCAGGAGCGTATTTGATACCGGTCGCTGCTGGTCTCTGGTGGCTTTTCCATTCGTTGTCCTATACTGTTTCTATCAAGGTTTTCCAACTATCAGGTGAATTATTTGCGCTTCAACACCTATGGCCACTAGGGTTACTTGCGGGATTATTTTTGATTGCGGAAAGTTTCTTTGTTCGTCGTCAAGGCAATGACATTTTGTCTCCACAAATGGTGACTACAAAGCGAGGCGGTAGTGCTGTACAGTACCGAATCAAGCGTCTTTGGCTGATCCCTGTCGTACTGCTCATTCCTGGAGATTGGTTTGGCACTATTCCTACATACTGGCCAGTCGTCTCTTTCGGTGAACAGACGTTTGCCTTAATGGCTATTCCTTTTCTCACAGGGTACCAACAGACGTTCAGAAAATCGTATCCATTTGAAATCTTACCCCAACGCTCAAAAGAATTTTTTATACTAGGCATTGCTACAGCAATAACCGCTGTATTTGGCATTCTACTGCCATGGCTTGCTGTCGTCTCCTTAATCCTTGTTTTTATTGGGAAAATCATCCTCGATTTAAAGAGTAGGCAGTACCAAACTACCGGATCTTTTGCGGTTGTTCAAACAACAGAAGGTGTTCAGATTGCTGGCGTACTCGCAGGGTCACCTGCTGAAAAAATGGGCTTACAAATTGGTGAACGCATTGTAAAGGTGAATGGGCAGCGCATCCATGACGAACAAGGACTTTATGAGGCGATTCAAATCAATGCAGCCCATTGCCGACTGGAAGTTCTTGATCATAACAATGAACTTCGCTTGAAGCAACATGTGATTTTTAGACATGATCATCACCGCTTAGGACTACTCCTTGCGAGGCCTTCTTTATGAATGGAATCAGCGAGGGGACGCAACTGATTTTAGCTATTTTTGTGCCGGGCCTTCTTGTTGTTTTATTTACACGTATCACCTTTAATAAATGGGTCGCACTTGTTATCACGATAGCTCTTTTTACTGCTTCTGTCATTGCAGGATACACAAGAGAGTGGATTCACTATGTTCTGGATGCAGCATCGATGACGATTGGGTTTTGGTATGCCACTCGCATGGGTCCACCTAAAGAGAAGAAAGATGAAACGACTCTGTCTTAATGGCGGAGTCGTTTTTTTCTTTTAGGTGTTTTAGTCAGAGCATATGCGGAAATAGTAGAGAGAGAAGAGATGAGGGAATACACATGCCTGCATGGATGGATTTAGATACATTAAATGAAATTATGAAATCATATCGTGCGCTTGGTCCAGTGATTGGAATTTTGCTGCCGATGCTCGAAGCCTTTTTGCCGTTTTTACCACTCGTTGTCTTTATCGTTGCCAATGTGAATGCCTACGGGCTTATTTTTGGTTTTATCCTTTCGTGGGTGGGGTCGGTCCTAGGTGCCTATTTGGTGTTTCTTGTGGTACGTAAATATGGCCGCATTCGCCTATTAGGATTTCTCACGAAACATCAGCGAATCCGTAAATTGATTCATTGGGTAGAACGAAATGGATTTGGACCATTGTTTTTACTTCTTTGTTTTCCATTCACACCCTCTGCGATTGTCAACGTGGTCGCTGGTTTATCAGATATTCGAAAATCTACATACTTATCTGCTGTCACGCTTGGAAAGCTCATTATGATTTTTGTCATCAGTTTTATTGGGGCAGATATCCGCGCGTTAATTACACAGCCTATTCGTACGGCCATCGTTATCGCAGTGATTGCGATTCTTTGGATTGTAGGGAAATATTTTGAGAAACGATTGGATAAAAAAGTAGAACAGGATTTTCGAGAATTAGCAAAGCAACGGGCGGGGGAGAAATCGAATGAAAACTTGGAAAAGTGAGGTCTTTGAATGGGGGATTGCCTTAATGTTAGGTATTGCGATTATTTGGTTGATTCGAACCACGTTCTTAACCACTTACCATATCCAAGGGGATTCGATGTTACCCAATCTACATTCAAATGATAAAGTAGTCGTGTTGCGAAACACCACCATTGATTACGGGGATATTGTCATTCTTCACCGGTCACAGGACAGTGACATTGTCAAACGAGTGATTGGTCTTCCTGGAGACAAAATTGAATTCAAAGAAAATGCGATTTACATCAATGGAGAATACCAGGAAGAGACATATATTGTCTCTGAATCGTTTACCTTAAAAGATTCTGAAGTTGTTGTTCCTGAAGATTCCTATTTTGTTTTAGGGGATAATCGGGACAGAAGTTTAGACAGCCGGCAACTGGGAGAGTTCAGGTCTTCTCAAATCGTAGGGGAAGTTAAAATGATTTATTTTCCGCTAGGCCATCTTCAATGGATTTCTTATTAAGAACCTTTGTTTCTTTGCTACAATAGAAACAAAGGTTCTTTTTTAATGGATAGGGAGGTTTCAACATGGGTGTACGATTTATTACAGGTCGAACAGGGACTGGGAAAACCACGACCATATTTAACGAAATTTCTTCACGAACAGAGCGGGATCCTTTAGGTAGTCCACTGTTTTATCTTGTCCCCGACCAAATGTCGTTTACCGCAGAGTGGCATTTATCTAATTACGGCCAGGGAAGTGGGTTGATCCGTGGTCAAGTGACGACATTTAAACGATTGGCTTGGCGCGTTCTCCAGGAAAGTGGAGGAATCACGCGGGAAGAAGTGAATGGCATCGGCTACCGCATGCTGATTCGTAGTTTACTGCGAGAACAAAAAGACGATTTCATTTTGTTTCAACGTGCGGCCACCAAGCGCGGATTTACGGACCAGATGGAGTTACTTTTGAAGGAATTTAACAGGTACAATCTGACTCCTGAAATACTTGAAGCTAGTCTAGAACAATTAGAACAATTGGGTGCCCCTGTCCCGCTCAAACAAAAGACGAAAGATTTACAGAACATTGCTATCAAACTTCAAGAACGTCTAGGTACAGAGTTTATTGATGGAGATGGTCACCTACGACTTCTCGTTGACAAAATCGCGTCTTCCCAGTTGATTGCTCAAGGTGAATTTTATATCGACTCCTTTACTGCCTTCACACCACTGGAACGGTCGATTGTTGAACAACTAATGATACACGCGAACATGGTACACATTGCGCTGCCTATGAACGAGGAAGCTGAAGCTTATGAGGAACAGTCTCTTTTTCATGGACCTGCGAAAACATTTGTTCAATTAAAAGAAATAGCTCTTGCAAATGATGTTCAAGTCACTGATCATGTTCAACTTGGAAAACAGTTGCGTTTGCAGTCAGAAGGACTCCGGCATGCGGAGATTCAATTTGACCGAGCTCGTCCGTTAAAACAAGAGAAAACGGAAGGTCTCCAGGTCATTGAAGCGACAAACCCTCGAACCGAAGTAGCGTATACGGCAGCGAAAATCAGGGACCTTGTACAGTTGCATGGTTATCGCTATCAGGAAATTGCAGTCATGCACCGAGATTCCACAACCTATGAAAAACTGCTCGCGATGACATTTCGTCAGCACGACATTCCGTATTTTACAAATGAAAAGCGTCCGATGCTGGATCATCCATTGATTGAATTAACGAGGGCAATGTTTGCAGTTGCCCAAAGTGACTTTAGTTATGAAGCCGTTTTTCGGGCAATCAAGACAGGTCTTTTCTATCCATTAAATGGGTCTCGACACGTGTGGAGTGACCGTCTGTATCGTCTTGAGAATTTTGCATTAGAGCGAGGAATTCGAGGAGATAGATGGTCAGATGACAGTCGGTTCCGTGTAAAACGTATACGCGGTCTTGAATACTTTCAAAAAGCGCAAACCGATGAGGAGCGGGCAATAGAGAAAGAATTAAAAGAAACACGTGATTTTGTGATGTCACCTATGCGTGAAGCAGTGACAGGGCTTCAACAAGCGACGTCAACCGAGCAAATCGTCCGTACCCTTTATCAATTTATGAAATCTCTCCAAGTGCCTGAGAAGCTTGCTCAGTGGCAACTTGAAGCGGAAGTCAATTTGATACATGAGGAAGCTGTTGAGCACCGACAAGTATGGAAAGAGTGGATTCACGTACTCGATCAATTTGAACTGATGTTTCGAGCACAACCTATGGAGCTTGAAGATGCTGCGGCCATATTAGAAGAGGGAATCGACCAATTGTGTTTCTCAAAAATTCCACCAGCTATAGATCAAGTCATTATTGGTCAGGCAGATACAGCCCGTTATTTATCCATCAAAGCGGTATTTGTGTTAGGGGTGAATGACGGCCTATTCCCTAAACGTATCGATCATGAAGGGCTGTTGACGGATGAAGACAGAACGTTCTTGCAGCAATCAGGTCTAGAGTTAGCGCCGACTACAAAGGAACGGTTGCTTGAGGAGAATTATATTTTATACAAAGCCCTCACAACCGCGAGCCACCAAGTGGTACTTAGTTACTCGCTTGCTACGACAGAAGGCAAACCACTATTACCGTCTCTCTATTTAAAGAGATTACAAAATCTATTCACTGATTTACGGCCCGAGTTTGTTTCACAGGCTGACTTTGACGGGGATTATCCGACGCTTATCAACCATCCACGAGCAGCACTCAGTGGCTTTGCACTCAGAAGATACTCAGAAACAGTCTTAGATCAGCCTCTTACTCCGTTTTGGCAAGCAGTGGCTTCTTATTACGAAAAAGATGTGTATTGGTCATCTATCCAATTGCATGTCGAGCGTCCTCTTGCCAAAAAACCAGGTTCTGAAAAAATCACTAGGGAGACGGCAAGAGAATTATATAGTCCTGTCGTCAAAGGCAGTGTCTCTCGTATTGAAACTTATTATAGCTGCCCGTTTAAACAGTTTGCATCGTATGGACTTGATTTAAAAGAGAGAGATGTGTATCAACTGGAAGCGCCGGCTATGGGTGACCTGTTTCATGCTGCATTAAAGTGGATTGCGGACAAGACGACGGAACAAGGTGTACAGTGGAAAGAACTATCCGAAAAACATTGTAGAGAGCTAGCGGAACAAGCCGTCTCACAAATTATTCCGTTGTTCGTCAATCAACTTCTATTGAGTACAAATCGATATTTGTATATCTCTAGGAAACTTACTCGAATCGTCGCCTCCACGATGATTGCACTTAGTAAGCAAAGCGCCCGTTCCTCGTTCCACCCAATTGCGTTAGAAGTAGGATTTGGTCTTGGAGAACAATTGCCTCCTTTAACAATCCCCCTTCCAAATCAAGGACAACTTGAACTGCGAGGCCGAATTGACCGGGTAGATGCTGCGAAAATCAATGACGCCTATTATCTCCGGATCATTGACTATAAGTCCTCAAAACGAGGCTTGGATTTAAATGAAGTCTACCATGGCATTTCTCTGCAACTGATGACATATTTAGATGTTGCGACTCAGTTTGCCGATCACTGGCTAGAAGAAACCGCTCATCCAGGTGGCGTATTATATGTGCATTTGCATGAACCTACTCTTCAATCCGCTGATTTATTAACACCAGAAGAAATTGCTTCTATGCAGTTGAAATCCTACAAAATGGACGGCTTGTTATCGGAAGAAAGACCTGTTTTGGAAGCGATGGATGATCAACTTGAAGGGCACTCGGAAATTATTCCTGTACATGTGAAAAAAGATGGCAGTTTTGGGGTGACGTCGAAAGTGCTTGCGCCAGAAGATCTGGAAAAGACCGCAAAATTTGTTCGGAAGCGGCACCGTCAAGCTGGAGGCGGTATTTTAGCAGGGGATGCCCGTGTCCTGCCATATCAGATGAAAAACAAAATGCCATGTACGTATTGTTCCTACCGAAGTGTCTGTCAGTTTGATCCGCAAGATATTCGTCAACCGGTACGTAAGTTAAGACAAGAGAAACCTGAAGTGATAACACAGAAAATGATAGAAGAGGTGGACAACGTATGATACCAGTAAAACCAATATCTGAAACATGGACGGATGCACAGTGGCAAGCAATCTGGGAACGCGATAGTGAACTATTGGTATCTGCAGCAGCTGGATCCGGAAAAACAGCGGTATTGATTCGACGACTGATTGAAAAAATTACAGATAAAACGAATCCTATCAATGTCGATGAACTTCTCGTTGTGACGTTTACGAATGCTGCGGCTGCAGAGATGCGCCATCGACTCTCGGAGGCCGTTGAAGCTGCTATCATGGAAGATCCAGATTCAAGACACTTGAGACAACAACTCCATTTGTTGAATAAGGCACAAATATCCACTTTACATTCTTTTTGTTTGCAGATCATCCGACAGCACGGGTATTTGTTAGATATCGATCCAGGCTTTCGTTTAGCAAGTGAAAATGAAGCCGTGATGCTACAAGAAGATGCGCTAGAAGAAATTATCGAGGAAGCCTATGAACAAGACCAGGAAGCGATGTATTATCTAGCTGATTCTTTTTCTTCCGACCGGTCTGATCACACCTTGGAAACGCTCATCTTAAATTTGTATCATTATGCCCGTGTCCATCCCCATCCTGAGGCTTGGCTAGGTCAGCTTGTGGATAATTATCGCCTTTCAGATGAGACGACGGTAGATGACCTAGAGCTAACCCGTGAAGTGAAGCAAGCAATTCTGTACAAGGTTCAAACCGCTCAAGCTGAAAACGCATTGTATATGGACCTAGCGAAACATTCGGAAGGTCTCGAAAAGTTGCAGGAGACGGCGACGGTGGATGCTGAGCTGCTTCACCAACTTGAACACGTTGCTCTTTATGGAACGTGGGCTGAATTGTACGAATCCTTTGGGAGATTGAAATGGGCTACAGCGAAATCCGTCAGAGGCGATTATGATGAAGAAGCGAAAGAGCAGGCGACCACGATTCGGAATCACTATAAAAAAGAAATGGCCGAACTGAAAGACTATTACTTTGCCCGGACACCTGCGCGATTACTTGAAGAAATTCAGATGATGTATCCAACCATCGCAACGTTGATTCGACGCGTGAACGAATTCTCTCATCGATATGAAGAGAAAAAGGCAGCACGCAGTGTTCTGGATTTTTCTGACTTAGAACACCGTGCGTACCAGTTGCTCACTCAACAAATCGAGCAAGTGAGTTATCCTTCAGAAGTGGCAAAAGCATATCAACGAAAGTTTCATGAAGTACTTGTCGACGAATACCAAGACATCAATTTGTTGCAAGAGAGTATCATCCAGTTGGTCAAGAAGCCGGCTGGAGAAACGGGTAACTTATTTATGGTAGGGGATGTGAAACAGTCGATCTACCGTTTCCGATTAGCGGAACCGATGCTGTTCCTCTCGAAATACGCCATGTTCAAAAAAGATGAATCACTAGGGAAAGCGATTGATCTCAATGCAAATTTCCGCAGTAGACGGGAAGTTCTTGAAGGAATCAACTTTGTTTTTGCACAGACCATGGGAGAAGATGTCGGAGAGATTGCATATGATTCAGATGCGGCATTAAAAAAGGGTGCGCCGTATTCTTCTGATTCGCGTCCTATAGAAGTACATATCTTCTCGAAAGACACGGCGGAAGAAGGGACCGAAGAGGTATCAAAAGCTCGGGTAGAGGCTGTCTGGACAGCCAAAAAGATACGGGAACTTGTCGACGGCTCGCATCCTGTCACGAACCCTTGGAAGGGAGAATCCCGTCCTGCAGAGTTTTCCGACATGGTCATTTTATTGCGTTCGATGACCTGGACACCTGAATTTCTCGACGTATTTAAAGAATATAAAATACCAATCTACGTGGAAACGAAAACAGGGTTTTATGATTCTCTTGAAATCATGTGGATGCTCGACTTATTAAAAGTCATTGATAACCCGTATCAAGACATTCCGCTTGCAGCAGTCCTTCGTTCGCCGATGTTTGGTTTGTCAGACGAAGAACTTGCGAAAATTCGAATGTCAGGCAGAAAACTGCCTCTTTATGAAGTGGTTCAGAACCGAGAATCGCTTGAACAGGTGTCTGGGGAGACACAAGACAAACTAAAACGTTTTCTAGTTCTGCACCGTGCATGGAATGGGAGAAGCCAGTCTGGACCTTTATCTGAATTAATTGCTCAGCTGCTTCAAGACACCTTCTTGTTTGAGCAAGTAGCTGCAATGCCAGGAGGGGCACAACGTCAATCCAATCTCCGTCTCTTACTGGATCAAGCAGAACAATTCGAGCAATCTTCGTACCGGGGAGTTTTCCGGTTCTTACGCTTTGTTGAACGGATTAAAAAGCGAGGAGATGATGTGGGTGAAGCACGTGCAATCAGTGAACGGGAAAATGTCGTGCGAATCATGACGATTCACGCATCAAAAGGGCTGGAATTCCCGTTTGTCTTCTTACCAGGCATGGCTCGACCATTTAATTTGATGGACTTTAAAGGAAATTATTTATTTGATCAAGACTACGGTCTTGCCGTCAAAGCGATTGACCCCGAACTGCGCATTGCCTATCAATCACTTCCGTATATGGCGATGAAAGAAAAGAAGCAGTTGCAGACAAAAGCGGAAGAAATGCGAATTCTCTATGTGGCAATGACCCGTGCACGAGAAAAACTTTTTTTGACCCTTAGTATTCCGTCTCTTGACCTTGCCGTTCAAAAATGGATGACGACAGGTTACAGGCAGCCAGATGAACCTGTGCCCCCATTTTTACGAAGCAATGCTATGAGTTATTGGGACTGGCTTGGTCCTGCATTTATGCGTCTTCCAGAGTTTCAGCAAATCGCAGGAGTAAGGTCGCGCCATACAAAATTGAATCCAGAGGTCTGGTCTTTCAGCGTACATGCACCGGAGGAAGAAATGAAAGAATTACCAAGCATTTTTGATAAGGTAGGGCAGGGGAAAGAAGTTTCGTCACTGCCAAAAGTCATTGAAGAGCAGTTTAATCGTCACTACCTGTATGAGCTTGCGACGAAGAAAACTGCAAAACAAACGGTAACAGAGCTTAAACGATTGCAGCAACTGGAATCTTCGGATGAGGATTTCTTTTCAACGAAGACCCATCAACCAATGCTAGATGTGGAATGGGAGGAACCTGTATTCTTACAAGGAGAGGCTATTGCAACAGCTGTTCAAGTTGGTACGGCCTATCATAGTGTGTTTCAACATTTGCCGCTAGACCAAGAGGTTTCCTCAGCAGCGTTACTGGGTCGTTTGGTCGAACGCGAAATACTGACGAAAGAAGAAGCGGCAGCTATACGTCCAGATGCTATTGAACGATTTTATGCCAGCGCACTAATGGATGAATTGAGAAATGCCAAACAAATCTATCGGGAGCAACCATTTACTTATTCTACGGTAGATGAAGAGGGGAATCGTCAACTCATCCAAGGGGTGATCGATTTATTCTTTGAAGATCATGGGGGACAGTGGCACTTGATAGACTTTAAGACAGACCGTCTATTCGAACTTCGCCACGATGAAAACCTAATTAAAGAAGAACTGACGAATCGCTATCAATTGCAGTTGACTATATACGGGAAAGCGTTAGAAGATATATTAAAGCTTAAGTTACAATCAAAACGTATTTATAGCGTGCCTTATGATTGTGTAGTTACTATATAGGAGGAAACATACGTGCAACCATTGACAGAAAGAGAGCGATATAAGGAAATTGATGTACTGAGAGGAATCGCGTTACTCGGGATTCTGCTCGTGAATATGTTGGTATTCCACTCGCCCTATATTTATATTGATCCCTTCTCATGGTATCAGTTACCGAAAGATCAGCAGACCTCTCAAATAATTGATATTTGGTTTCAAGGAAGTTTCTATCCACTTTTCGCTATGCTGTTTGGATTTGGCTTAGCGCTTCAGGCGGATAGAATGAAGGATCAATTCATTCGATTTGGAATCAAAAGGATGGGTGTCTTACTCGTGCTTGGAATTCTACATGTTCTTCTTCTTTGGGCTGGAGATATTCTCATTACGTATGCTGCCTCAGGATTTATTTTGTTGTTTTTGTTACGTCTCTCTAAGATGTGGCTCATTACATTAGGGACATTGTTTTATTTCATCCCGAATGCAGCCATTCTTCTGCTCCTCTATGGCATAGAAAAGTTAGATCCGTCTAGTTCTGCTATCTATACATCGATACAAGGGTTAGAAGAATCCATTGAAGCTTACGGTTCCGGAAGCTTTATAGAAATCTTTTTTCAACGTCTGGCAGACTGGAATTATATGAATCAAAATGGCTTCTTCTTGTTGTGGATGCTCTTTAGTATCTTACCACTAATGATGTTTGGGGCATTTGCAGCTAAAGCATCCATAGTAAATTGGGTACGCACCAAACGGGTGACTGCGTTTGTTATTGGCGTCTTATTCTTCGCAATGGGGACTTGGATCAAATGGATTCCGTATCTATCTGAAGGAACAAATTTCACAGGCACTCTTCAAACTACGATAGGAGGTCCGATACAAGCTATCGGGTACGCTCTACTTTTACTCGTGCTGTTAGTAAACACTGTTCATCTATTCTTATGGAGACCTTTTGAACGTGCAGGAAGGATGTCTTTAACAATTTACCTATTGATGTCCCTACTCGCCACAACATTTTTCTACTCATATGGTCTTGGATTCTACGGAAAAGTAGATGTTTTGACAGGCACATGGATTGGAATTGGACTTTATGCATTGTGTGTCATCTTTGCTGAACTGTGGTTAACCTACTTCAAACAAGGTCCTATGGAAAAACTTTGGCGATATTTTACGTATCCGCGTACTAATAGATGAAAATCTAGTAGGAATATAATAGACTGAAAGAAAGGGAAAAGGAGCTGACTTATGAAATTACTATCCTATCGACAACAAGAACAACTGAAGTTTGGACCTAAAGTGAAAAAAGAGGAAGCCGTTTGGGATATTCTTGCAATAAATGAAGAACTCCAACTCTTTTCTGATTTCCCGAAAAGCATTGCTGAAGGTGCATCGCAGGGGATGGATTTTGTGGAACACATTCGCAAGCTTGTCAAAGAAGCAGAAACACATGACAAGAAAGATGAGTTTAAGCACCAATTCTCTGACATTGAATGGCTATCGCCAATACCACGTACACCGAAAAATATTATGGCGATTGGCAAAAACTACGCGGATCATGCAAAAGAAATGGGTGGAGAGGCGATTGACTTTGTCGTCTTTACTAAAGCTCCTACAGCTATTACAGGGGATGAAGCAACCATTTCGATTCATTCAGACGTAACATCTCAACTTGATTATGAAGGCGAGCTTGCCATTATAATTGGGAAAGGCGGAAAAAATATTCCCGAACGCATGGCATTTGATGCGATTTTTGGATATTCGATTGCCAATGATATTACTGCACGTGATCTTCAGAAAAACCATCAGCAATTCTTCTTAGGTAAAAGTCTCGCAGGCAGCTGCCCAATCGGACCTTACATCGTCACGAAAGAAGAGTTGGCAAATCCTAGTGAATTGACCATTGTGACAAAAGTAAATGATGAGATTCGACAAAACGGAAAAACGTCGGATATGGTGTATTCGATTGAACAGATTATTGCGAAACTGAGTGCAGTCGTCGAACTCGAACCAGGTGATGTCATTCTAACAGGCACACCTGCAGGTGTTGGAAAAGGATTTGAACCACCTAAATTCTTAAAATCAGGAGATACGGTAAAAGTATCGATTGAGGGTATAGGAACACTTGTTACACATATTGATTAATTCAGGAGGCAGAACATGGACTTTTTAGCATCTACTCACTTGCATATTACGGCTTGGGTATTGGCCATAGCATTGTTTTTTATAGCCTACTTAATGCCAGCTTCAGCAAAAAACACAAAAATTATTCATATGATTTTACGCGTTGATTACATTTTAGTCATTCTGACAGGACTTGCATTATTTATGGCAGGCATGGATCTTGGAATGGGCATGCTTTATGGATTTAAATTCTTAGCAGGAATATTGGTCATCGGAATGATGGAGATGGCGCTTGTAAAGAAAATGAAAGGCAAACCATCGACGCTGTTTGTTGGATTGATGTTGCTATTCCTCTTCATCACTTTATTCCTTGGATTTAAACTTCCAATGGGAATTAACTTCCTAGCGTAATTCGAGCTATCTGGCCATTTGGTCAGATGGCTTTTCTTTTTCACATAATCTTCTTAATGTGTCAGCTGACATTGTTCATTTGTCTGCTACAATGAGAAGTGATAGGGGGAATTGACTTGAAAAAAATCCACATTATACTTGCATTCGTTCTCCTTTCTTTTAGTGTGCCGGTACAAGCATCTGCAGCCATGCAAGGAGAAAGTATTTATGATTTACTCGTCGATCGATATTTCAATCAGACGAATCAAAATGACATTGATGCGAATACGCAAGATCCAGCGGCTTTTGCCGGAGGGGACTTCTTAGGAATCATCAATCGACTAGATCACATAAAAGATATGGGCTTTACGTATATTTCGATGGGGCCAGTTTTTGAAACTTCGGACTACAAAGGTTCCTCCATCACGAATTATTCAACAGTAGCGCCTCATTTTGGAACGGTAGAAGACTTTAAACACCTTTTAGAGACGTTGCAGTCTCAGAATATGAAGGCAATGATTGATCTTCCACTTGCTCAAGCAGAAGAGGCAGAATTCAGTGAAATGAAACAATTTTTAGAGACGTTCCCAGTTGATGGAGTCAAATTAACAGGGATTTCAGAGAATACATCCCCACGTCTAGCTTCATTTATTGAAGAAATCAATACAGATGAATTGGATGTCATTGCACTTGAAGAATCCGATCTTCCAGTAGATGTTACCTATTCAGAGGAACGAGTGAACGCGTTCCAGCAAGCGTTTAAAACAACGGATCAACCGACAGAAGGTCTCGAAGGTTTAGCATCCACTGACTTGCTTGCCATCGATACGCTTGCTTCCAACCGATTTACGTATGTGAGCACAGAGGAAAATATGTTTCCACCAACACGTGTGAAAATGGCTGTTGGAGCATTATTAACCCTTCCTGGTGTACCTCTTATGACGTATGGGACAGAAATTGCAATGAACGGCAATTCAGATGAAACGAGTCACCAAATCATGAATTTCCGAGTTGATGAAGATATTATGTTGTTTATCGAAGACCTTCAGACGATTCGCAATCAATCGCAAGCTTTGCAAGTTGGAGATATGGAAATGCTTGAGAATGATAATGGCTATATGGTCTTCAAGCGTAGTACGGAAGAAGAGTCGTTTATTGTGGTCATCAACAACACGAGTGCAACACAAACCTTTACGGCTTCAGAAGAATTGATTGGAAAAGATAAAGAATTGCGAGGATTATTTGAACAAGACATCGTAAGACAAGATGCAGATGGGAACTATAAATTGGTGCTTGATCGTGAAATTGTCGAGCTCTATCATGTAAAAGAAGATAGTGGATTAAATATGGCGTATATTGTTGCTATGATCATCGCGTATGCCTTATTCTTAGCATTCATTTATCTTGTTTGGCGAAAAGGCAAACAAAAACAACAACAAACATAATAAAACTCCGGAATTACCTTTATTAGGCGATTCCGGAGTCTTTTAGTTATCTTGGGTTTGATTTAAGAAGAATACAGAAATAGCGCCTGGACCTACATGTGCCCCAATCGCAGAACCAATCATTTGAATATCAAAATTTTGGATTCCGTATGCTTCCGTCAACAAGTGTTTCATTTCTTCTGCTGTTTCTAGGTCGTCAGCGTGGGTAATAGCCACGGTTTGCTTCGAAAGGTTGACTCCCCGTTCGCCGACAAGTTCAACAATGCGGCGTAAGACTTTCTTCCGGCTTCGCACTTTTTCAATCGGAATCAGTTTTCCTTCTTCCACGTGCAGAAGAGGTTTGATATTCAGTAGACCCCCAACAAATGCACTCGCTTTGGATACACGTCCGCCTCGTGCCATGTAATCAAGATCCTCAACTGTAAACAGGTGTTCCACAGTTGGCACCATCGCCCGAATTTTCTCTTCGATTTCTTTTAGTGGAAGACCTTGTTCACGAAGTTCAACAGCACGTTTTACAAGTAGTCCGTACCCCATAGAAGCCGCTTGAGAATCAATGATGACTAATTGAAAATCTGGGTACGTTTCTAGAATCTGATCGCGCATCATGACGGCTGTATTATGCGTACCGGAAAGCGCAGAAGAAAATGAGATGTAAATTCCTTGTTCGCCATTTTTGGCGAGAGTTTCAAATTCATTTAAAAATGTTTCAGGTGATACTTGAGACGTTTTCGGCTGAGCGCCTTGGCGAATTTTGTCGTAGACTTCTTTGGCGTGAATCCCTACGACGTCTTCATAGTCCTGACCATCAATATGTACACGAAGTGGAAACAAGTCCACAGTCGTCTTTTCGTAATACGAGAGCGGTAAATCAGTCGCACTATCCGCATATATTCTCATTTCAATCCCCCTAAATAGTTTGTTTGAGTTTTAAGCGTTCTTCTAGATATATTCCAATGCCGTCTTCATTGTTTGTTCCAATGATTTCATTGGCAATCGATTTTAAAGGCGATATTGCATTCCCCATTGCGACGCCTGTTCCTGCGTATTCAATCATTTCCAGGTCGTTGTCCTCATCACCAAACGCGATAATGTGGTCTTTCGAGATATTTAAATACTCGGCAACGGGCTGGATTCCAACTGCTTTATTTAAGCCGCTTTTTACGATTTCAATGACATGCCATGGGGCTCCCCAACGGCGATGATCAATGACTTCTGCGTGTACGTCACGTAAATGTTGGCGAATATCTTCTACATGGTGCTCTTCCGCATGAATCAGCATACTGGTCGGATCATGCTTTAAATATTTGCGAAGATCGCCCGTTGTAAAATTAGGCTCACCATTTGCAAAGGCATCCATAATTTTATCATCATGAATGTGGAGGTAGACATCATCCAACACTTCAGCAAGTAGATTTTTGATTTGATAGCTCTCTACAGCATCCACGACATCTCGCACAACGTCGAGGCTAATAGGTTCGTGCATCGTTTTCCAGTCCCGTGATAGAGGGTGATGTACAAAGGCTCCATTAAAATTTACAATTGGCGTTTGAAGCCCAAGTTCTTTATAGTACATTCCAGTTGCACGGTATGGACGCCCCGTTGCGATCATGATTTCATGCCCAGCTTGCTTTGCTCGTAAAAGGGTTTCTTTTGTTCGTTTTGAAATCACTTTTTCATCCGTTAATAGTGTTCCATCTAAATCCAGCACAATAAGATGTCTCTCCATCTGGCTCACCTCTCCCTTAGTATTTAGTTTACTCTTTCCAACTTACTGCGTCAAAGGAAGGACAGTGGCAATGCCGTCCTCAATTTGATACACTGAAGATATGAGAAAGGTGGGATTCCGCATGGATCAAGATATGAAAGATAGCTTGATGAGTGCCTTAGAAGAGGTCATCGATCCGGAACTTGGGATTGATGTTGTCAACCTTGGACTTGTCTATGATGTAGATTTGAACGAGGAAGGTCTTGCAACGGTCACCATGACATTGACTTCCATTGGTTGTCCGATGGGACCGATGATTGTCGATCAAGTGAAAACAGCACTCGGCCAATTACCAGAAGTAAAAGATACAGAAGTAAATATCACGTTCAATCCACCATGGTCTCGTGACAATATGTCACGCTATGCAAAGATTGCACTTGGAATTCGATAAACGAAAGTCCTGACATTTGTCAGGATTTTTTTCGTTTTTTAATGGTCTTTCTGCTTTACTTCCCGGCAGTCCTTTCCTATAATCAAATTAGTCAAAGATAGTCAAACTTGTGATGAGGAGGAAATACCATGCAAATGAATCAAATGCCGAATGAAGAAACGAAATCCCCTCTGGAACAGTACGGAAGAAATCTTGTTGCTTATGCAAAAGAAGGAAAGATGGATCCCGTTATTGGACGTGATCAAGAGATACGAAATGTCATCCGAATCTTATCACGCAAAACAAAAAACAATCCCGTTCTAATTGGAGAACCTGGAGTAGGAAAGACAGCCATCGTAGAGGGCCTTGCCCAACGTATTATAAAAAAAGATGTACCCGAGGGATTAAAGGAAAAAGAAATCTACGAACTCGATATGTCTGCACTCATTGCTGGTGCCAAATATAGAGGAGAATTTGAAGAACGTTTAAAAGCTGTCTTAAAACAAGTGAGGGACAGCGAAGGTTCGATTATCCTCTTTATTGATGAGCTTCACACCATTGTAGGTGCGGGTAAATCGGATGGAGCGATGGATGCAGGGAATATGTTGAAACCGATGCTTGCACGTGGGGAACTTCACTGTATAGGAGCGACAACTCTTGATGAGTACCGCACGTACATTGAAAAAGATCCTGCTCTGGAGCGACGTTTCCAACAAGTGTTAGTTAAAGAGCCGTCTGTCGAAGATGCTATTTCCATCTTACGTGGTTTAAAAGAACGGTTTGAATTGCACCACGGGGTACGTATCCATGACCGCGCCATTGTTGCTGCAGCAGAACTTTCCAATCGGTACATCACTGACCGCTTCATGCCGGACAAAGCCATCGACCTTGTTGACGAAGCATGTGCGATGATTCGGACAGAAATTGATTCCATGCCGCAGGAGTTGGATGAAGTGACACGTAAAATAATGCAACTCCAAATTGAAGAACAAGCCTTAATGAAGGAGAAGGATGCAGCCAGTCAAAAAAGACTGGAATTGTTACGTGAAGAATTAAATCAGTTAACTACTTCTTCAGAAGCCATGCGATTGCAGTGGGAAGAAGAAAAGAATACCTTACAAGCTCTTCAAGTGAAACGAGAAATGCTTGATAAACTGCGCAGAGAGTTAGAAGAAGCGGAATCAAATTATGACTTGACAAAAGCAGCGGAGCTCCGACATGGAAAGATTCCGGAGGCTGAAAAAGAGTTAACGGCCCTTGAGAGCGCGCAACAAGCGGATGGTCGTATGTTACGAGAAGAGGTGACAGAAGATGAAATTGCTTCCATCGTCGCACGCTGGACGGGAATTCCTGTGACGAAACTCGTCGAAGGAGAGCGAGAGAAGCTCTTACGTTTAGAAGAAATCTTATCTGAGCGTGTCGTAGGTCAAAATCAAGCCATTCAGTATGTGTCCGATGCGGTTCTTCGAGCACGTGCAGGCATTAAAGATGCTCATAAACCAATCGGCTCTTTCTTGTTTCTCGGACCGACAGGAGTAGGAAAAACGGAACTAGCCAAAGCATTGGCTGCACAGCTATTTGATTCAGAACAGCATTTCATACGCATAGATATGTCTGAGTATATGGAAAAACATAGTGTGTCAAGACTTGTGGGTGCGCCTCCCGGCTATATTGGTTATGAAGAAGGAGGGCAACTTACCGAGGCGGTTCGTCGAAACCCGTATTCAGTTGTTCTACTTGATGAGATTGAAAAAGCACATCCAGATGTGGCCAACATCCTCTTACAACTATTAGATGATGGTCGCATCACAGATAGTCAAGGCCGCCTTGTTAACTTTGCCAACACGATTGTTATTTTAACTTCAAATATTGGTTCTTCGTACTTATTAGAAGGAACTGGAGATATTACGGAAGAACAGACAGATGCGGTGATGCACGCACTAAGACAACATTTCAAACCGGAGCTACTCAACCGGATGGATGAGATCGTCCTATTCCATGCCCTAGGTAATGCTCACTTCGCGATGATTGCTGATAAGTATATGAAGGAACTTGCTGCAAAACTTGCCGGGCAAGAGATACAATTAGAGGTTTCACCAGACGTGGTGAACTGGGTAGTGGAAAAAGGGGTAGACCCTGCCTTTGGGGCACGTCCATTGAAACGATTCATTCAGCGAACGATTGAAACGAAAGTGGCGAAACGATTAATTGCAGGAGATATCACTCCTGGATTGAAACTTCACATACATCTTCAAGAGGGAGATATCGTGATTGAAACATAAGAAAAGCCGACAATCCCTTAGGATTGTCGGCTTTATTACGTCTTAGTGATGTGCGTTTTTTGGCACTTTCGGTAAGATCGCATCAATTACAAAAATAAAGATTGCAGCTACAACTCCCATAATAAGACCATTTGACAAAACAAATGGGACATTAATTACGGCGCTTACTACATAGTTCAACATAGACACAAGTATAAGTGTCCAGATTAACGTCATTACATAGTGCATAATTGGTCACCTCAGTCAATTTTCTCTCTGAATCATACCATAAAAGCTACCAAGAAGGCGAAAAAAACCAAAAATTCTTTCGTCAAACAACGAAGCTATTGAAAAATGTTCACGTTTTCGATATAGTTATGACCAGGTACTAATAATAGGCATAAAAGAAATGAGGATGACATATGGCAGTAGGTATATGGGGAATCGGTTCATACGTCCCAGAGAACCGCGTAACGAATGATGACCTTGCCGACCGGATGGAAACATCAGACGAATGGATCCGTACACGGACAGGCATTGAAGCGCGCCATTTCGCAAGTGAAAGTCAAAACACTTCAGACATGGCTTACGAGGCTGCGGTGAAAGCATTGGAAGATGCCGGCCTCGATGCCTCCGAACTTGATTTGATTCTAGTAGCTACCGTAACACCAGACCAACCGTTCCCGACAGTTGCGAATACGCTACAAGATCGACTTGGCGCAACAAAGGCAGCGTCAATGGACGTCTCAGCTGCTTGCGCGGGTTTTATGTATGCTTTTATTACAGGAGCACAATTTATACAAACAGATGCCTATAAACATGTCCTTATCATAGGTGTAGAAAAACTATCTAAAATTATTGATTGGGAAGACCGCTCGACTGCTGTTCTGTTTGGGGATGGGGCAGGGGCTGTAGTGCTCGGTAATGTAGAAGAGGGAAAAGGGATTTTATCATTTGAACTCGGATCTGACGGTAGTGGAGGAAAACATCTCTTCCAACACGGTGAGTATCTTCAAATGAATGGACGCGAAGTGTTCAAATTTGCCGTACGTCAGATGGGTGAATCTGCACTGAATGTATTAGAAAAAGCTAGGCTGACAAAAGAAGATGTGGATTTTCTGATTCCACACCAAGCAAATATCCGTATTATGGAATCAGCGCGGGAGCGTCTTCAATTACCTGAAGAAAAGATGTCAAAGACCATTCATCTTTACGGCAATACGTCAGCTGCTTCGATTCCATTATCCCTCGATTATGAAGTGAAAAGAGGAAAAGTGAATGATGGGGATGTCTTAGTGCTTGTTGGGTTCGGTGGTGGATTAACATGGGGAGCCATCGCACTTCGTTACGGAAAATAACTGAAAAGAGGGGTAACATATGAAAAGAAGAGTTGTCATAACAGGAATTGGTGCAGTGACACCACTCGGAAATACAGCGAAAGATACGTGGCAAGCTATTATAGAAGGAAAGTCAGGGGTAGGTCCGTTAACACGGCTTGATGCAGACCAGTTTCCAGCGAAAGTAGCAGCGGAAGTGAAAGACTTTTCTATTGAACAATTCATTGAAAAGAAAGAAGCGCGTAAAATGGACCGCTTCACTCACTATGCACTGGCAGCTTCAATTGAAGCGATGAGTGATGCTGGACTTGAGCTGGATGAAAAGACTGCCCTACGGACAGGTGTATGGATTGGCTCAGGAATCGGCGGAATGGAAACCTATGAAAATCAATTCCGTACATTTCTTGATAAGGGTGTGCGACGCGTAAGTCCATTCTTCGTTCCAATGATGATTCCTGATATGGCTTCTGGCCAAGTATCTATCCACTTCGGAGCGAAAGGAATCAATTCATGTACAGTGACCGCTTGTGCATCGGGCACAAACTCGATTGGAGACGCGTTTAAAGTGATTCAACGAGGCGATGCGGATGTTATGATCACTGGAGGAGCAGAAGCGCCGATTACGAATATGGCTGTCGCAGGTTTTTGTTCAAACACAGCTTTAACTACCAACACAGATCCATCAACAGCATCACGTCCGTTTGATCAAAACCGGGATGGCTTTGTCATCGGGGAAGGTGCAGGAATCGTGATATTGGAAGAGTTAGAGCATGCACTTGCACGCGGAGCAACGATTTATGCGGAAATAAGTGGGTATGGTTCAACAGGCGATGCACACCATATTACTGCGCCAGCACCTGAAGGAGAAGGAGCAGCACGTGCTATGTACCAGGCAATTGAAGATGCTGGCCTTGATACCGAAGAGATCGGATATATCAATGCCCATGGGACTAGTACACCTTACAACGACTTATATGAGACACAAGCCATAAAGTCTGTATTCGGAGACCATGCGAGAAAGCTAGCTGTTAGTTCAACGAAATCAATGACAGGACATTTACTTGGAGCTGCAGGTGGAATTGAAGCCATTTTCACAGCGCTTGCTTTAAAAGAAGGCATCTTACCACCAACCATCAATATTAAGACGCCTGATCCAGAATGTGACCTGGATTATATCCCAAATCAGGCACGTCACAAAGACATACAAGTTGCAATGAGTAACTCACTTGGGTTTGGGGGGCATAATGCTTCTCTAGTTTTTAAAAAATATTAACTATATTGCGAAATAATAAAAACTGCTGATAACCTGTCAGCAGTTTTTTTTGTTACAAAAGACTTTAGTGCGTTGTAGCGCTAAACCATTTATATGCGACTATTCACACAGAGAGACTGAATCTTTGTTCATTTTATAAAAAAATTTTCCCAATATTGCTTTTATCTCAATCCCTTGTCTCTCTAGGGTTTACAAAGTTTTCTAAATTAAGAGAATGCTTAAAATAGTGAAATGAGCCAAAAAACTTATTGTCACTGTAATAATTCTGTAATAGAATTTACATCTAGGTGAACAATTAACTGAAAAATAGAAAATTTGAAACACATTAGAAGTGACTTACAACTTTGTGAGACTTGAGAGGAGCAGAAGGTTGAAGAACGCATCAGAATTATTAACCATCTCAGATTTGCATACAGGCTTCAGCATCAAGGATACATACTACAATGCAGTAGATGGGGTATCCCTAACACTCCGTAAGAATGAAATTCTTGCCATTGTTGGAGAGTCTGGCTGCGGGAAAAGTACATTAGCCACCTCCATTATTGGATTACATAACTCGAACAAGACACGTGTAATCGGAGAAATTAAATTTAAAGATATCAATCTAGCGAATATTTCAGAAGAAAAAATGAATTCGATTCGCGGGAATGATATCGGCATGATTTTCCAAGATCCTCTTTCTGCATTAAATCCTTTAATGAGAATTGGTGATCAAATTGAGGAAAGTTTAATTTATCACACGGACTTAAATGGCGATCAGCGTAAAGCGCGTGTACTCGAGTTGCTGGCACAAGTAGGGATTCCCAATCCTACTCGCACAGCTCGTCAATTCCCACACCAATTATCTGGGGGAATGCGTCAACGTGTTATTATTGCGATTGCAATTTCTTGTAAGCCTTCTATCATCATTGCAGACGAACCAACCACTGCACTTGATGTAACAATTCAAGCGCAGATTCTTGATCTGCTAATTGAACTACAAAAAGAAACTGGCGCTGGAATTATCTTGATCACCCATGACCTTGGGGTAGTAGCAGAAGTAGCTCACCGAGTAGCCGTTATGTATGCTGGTGAAGTAGTAGAAGAAGCACCTGTAAATGAATTATTTAATAATCCGAAACATCCATATACACGTTCCTTGTTAAACTCAATTCCACAAGCAAATAGTGAGAATGAACGTTTACAGGTGATTCGTGGACTAGTACCATCTCTCATCAACTTACCTCGTGAAGGTTGTCGCTTTGCACCGCGTATCCCGTGGATTCCTGCAGAAGCACATGAAGCCACACCAAAGCTTCATGAAGTGGCACCAGGACATTTCGTACGCTGTACGTGTTGGCAACATTTTTACTTCCAAAGTGAAGAAGAAATGGAGGACATCATAGAATGAGTTTCATGCAGATTAAAGACCTCCAAGTACATTATCCGATTCGCGGAGGATTCTTCAATACGATTCAAGACCATGTACATGCCGTTGATGGTATCAGCATGGAATTTGAAGCAGGAAAAACGTATGGTCTTGTAGGAGAATCTGGTTGTGGGAAATCGACAACTGGAAAATCGATTATTGGACTAGAGAAAATTACTTCCGGAAAAATCATTTATGAAGGTAAAGATGTAACGAACGCACGCAGACAGCGTAACTCTGCATACAATCGGGACATACAAATGATTTTCCAAGATGCTCACTCGAGTATGAACCCTCGTAAACGTGTGTCGGAAATTTTAGCAGAACCGATTCGTAACTTCTTGAACTTAACTCCGGATGAAGAACGTCGTCGTATCAATGAGCTACTTGCGATTGTCGGAATGCCGGAAGATGTAAAGTTAAAATATCCACATGAATTTTCTGGTGGTCAAAAGCAACGTATTGGAATCGCTCGTGCAATTGCAACGAACCCAAAACTGATTATTGCAGATGAACCCGTATCAGCGCTTGATCTTTCTGTTCAAGCCCAGGTATTAAACTTCATGAAAGATATTCAAAAAGAACTTGGACTAACGTATCTCTTTATTTCCCACGATTTAGGTGTGGTGAAACATATGTGTGATGAAGTAAATATTATGTACAAAGGTAGATTCGTAGAATCTGGTTCGAAACATGACATATACGCAAATCCACAGCATATTTACACAAAACGTTTATTATCTGCAATCCCAAATATTGAACCAGCCACACGTGATGAGCGGAAAATCGAACGACAACGTGTTGAAACAAACTATCATGTAGAAAATAAAAAATATTTCGATGAAAATGGTCGAGTATTTGATTTACGCCCAATCTCTGACACGCACAAAGTAGCGATGACAGCATCAGAACAGGGGGGCAATGTGTAATGTGGAAGACGATTATTCGACGATTTCTCGTCATGATCCCTCAGTTAATCGTACTAAGTTTGCTGATTTTCGTTATGGCAAAGTTTATGCCTGGGGATCCATTCACAGGTTTGATCACTCCAGAAACTGACCCAGCACGTGTTGAAGAGCTGCGTCAAAAAGCTGGTTTCTATGATCCATGGTACATTCAATATTTCAACTGGATGTGGAATGCATTCCAAGGAGACTTTGGTCGTTCCTATACATTTAACCAACCGGTAGCAAACTTGATTGGTGACCGTGCATTAAACACATTTTGGTTATCACTCGTCAGTGTAATTTTACTTTATGCACTTGCTATACCATTAGGCGTACTTGCAGGTCGCTATAACGATACAATTCTTGATAAATCCATCGTTTTCTATAGCTTCATCGTTTATGCAATCCCAACATTCGTTTTAGGATTAATCTCACTCTTCTTCTTCGGATATGAGTTAGGCTGGTTCCCAACGAGTGGTACAGTAAGTATAAAAGCAGATCCAGGAACATTTGGATATGTAGCAAGTAAGATCTATCATATGTTGCTTCCAGCATTAGTATTCGCTGTTCTTGGAACAACAGGTGTTATTCAGTACTTACGTACAGAAATTATTGATGCAAAAACAATGGACTATGTCCGTACAGCTCGAGCAAAAGGTGTTCCACAACGAAAAGTGTACTCAAAACACATTTTCCGTAACTCCTTACTACCGATTGCTGCATTCCTAGGATTTACCATCACGAACTTATTAGGTGGATCGATCTTTATTGAGACGATTTTTGGCTATCCAGGGATGGGTAAATTATTCGTCGATGCCATCAATGGCCGTGACTACAGTGTTATTACAGCGTTAGTTATGCTTTTCGGATTCTTAACATTATTGGGAAGTCTATTGTCCGATATCATCATGAGTATTGTAGACCCTCGTATCAGGATTGATTGACAAACATAATGGAAAAGGAGAGTTCGAAAAATGGCAGAAAAACAAACAATTGATGTAGAGAAAAAAGTTCCTGCAGCCTCTCCGCCAACCGGTTTCCAGGTTATTGCGCGGGAGTTTGCAAAAGATAAACTAGCAATGGCATCTTTAATTTTCTTAATTATTTTGATTGCCACGATTTATATCTGGTCATTCCTTATTGACCAAACCGCTTTAATGCGTATCAGTTTACGTGATCAGATGGCTCCACCAGGTGGGGACTTCTGGTTAGGCGCAGATAAAGGTGGCCGTGACATTTTCGGTCAGCTCATTATCGGTGCACGTAACTCCATCACAATTGCGATTTCCGTAACCTTAATTACAGGTATTATAGGTGTTGCAATTGGGTTAATTACAGGTTATTTCGGTGGATGGATTGATAATATCTTTATGCGAATCATTGATTTCTTCATTACGATTCCGTCTCTAATGATCATTATCGTCTTCATTTCTATCATTCCTAAATATACAGTTGTATCTTTCGTTTTAATTATGAGTGTATTCCTTTGGGTAAGTACTGCACGACTTGTTCGTAGTAAGTCTTTATCGGAAGGTCGAAGAGATTATGTCAATGCCTCAAAGACGATGGGTACAAGTGACGCGGTCATTATCTTTAAAGAGATGATGCCGAACTTAAGCTCCATTATCATTGTAGAATTGACACTTAACTTCGCCGGAAACGTAGGGCTTGAAACAGGCTTATCATATCTTGGATTTGGACTTCCACCGTCCACTCCATCACTAGGAACACTTGTAGCTTACGCAAACGATCCGAACATTCTGGAAAGAGCTTGGTGGAACTGGTTGCCAGCATCAATTTTAATTTTAGTGTTGATGTTGTCAATTAACTATGTAGGTCAGGCGATTCGCCGAGCTGCAGATGCGCGTCAGCGCTTAGGTTGATATTAAACGATTCTCGTTTGATATAAAAAGAGAGTATAAAAAGGAGGAAAACAAATGAACAAGAAGCTTTTAGCTTTATTGGCGCTTTTGATGGCATTCATGTTGTTCTTAGCAGCATGTAACAATGACGATTCAACAGCACCAGTAGACACTGATCCTGATACTTCAGAAGGTTCTGAAGAGGATAACGAAGATGAAGCTGGCGAAGGAGATGGGGAGGGTGCAGAAGAAACTGCTTCTGAAGATCTATTCCCAACTGTATTAGAAAACGAAGGTGAAGCTATCGAAGGTGGAACTCTTCAAGTTGCATTAGTAAACGATTCACCATTCCAAGGTATCTTCTCTTACACACTTTATGAAGATGCTTACGATGCTGAGATCTTAGCTTATGCTTCAAACGTGTTATTCACAACTGATGGTGACTTCCTTATTACTAACGACGGTATCGCTTCTTTAGAAGTAGATGGCGAAAACAACAAAGCAACAATCACAATCAATCAAGATACATTATGGTCTGATGGCGAGCCGTTAAAAGCGGAAGACCTCATTCAACCATACTTAATCATTGGTCACCCTGATTACAATGGTGTACGTTATGATGTAGATTTCCAAAACATCGTAGGTGCTGTTGAGTACAATGCAGGCGAAGCTGATACAATTTCTGGTATCACTAAAATCGATGACAAAACTATTGAGATCCAATTTAACAAAATTTCTCCAGCAATATATTCTGGTGGGGATGGTCTTTGGTTCTATGCTGAGCCAAGCCACATCGTAGCTGACATTCCAGTTGGCGAACTTCTTGAAAACGACGCAGTACGCGTGAACCCAGTTACACTTGGTGCTTTCAAATTTGACCGCATCGTACCTGGTGAGTCTGTATCATTAGTACGTAACGAGAACTACTGGAGAGGTGCTCCTAAGTTAGATGGCGTTGTTATCACAACTATCCCATCAGCATCTGCTGCTAAGGCAATGGAAACAGGAGAGTACGATCTTGCCCTTTCATTCCCAACAAGCCAATATGAGTCTGTTCAAAATCTTGAAAACATTACACTTCTTGGACGTCAAGAGTTGTACTACTCGTATGTTGGATTCAAACTTGGTAAATACAACTATGACGCAAGCTTAGTTGAAACAGATGTTGAAGGTTCTAAAATGGGTGACCCAGAATTACGTAAAGCTATGGGTTACGCTTTAGACATCGAGCAAGTTTCTGAAGTATTCTACTTTGGTTTACGTGAGCGTGCGAATTCTCTAATTCCACCAGTATTCAAATCATTCCACGATGCTTCAGCAGAAGGATACAACTATGATCCAGAAACGGCTAACCAAATTCTTGATGATGCTGGTTATGAAGATGTAGACGGTGACGGCTTACGTGAAGATCCAAATGGTGAAAAATTAACAATCAACCTAGCAGCTATGGCTGGTGACGAAACACAAGAACAAGTTATCAACTACTACCTACAAAACTGGGAAGAAGTTGGTCTTGATGTTCAACTTGCAACTGGTCGTCTAATCGAGTTCAACACATTCTACGACAAAGTACAAGCTGATGATCCAGAAATCGATGTATTCATGGGTGCATGGGGTACAGGTACAAACCCATCTCCAGCAGGTCTATACTCGAAAACAGCTGTTTATAACTTCAGCCGTTACTCTTCGGATGAGTTAGAAGGCATTCTTGCTGCAATCGATTCTCCAGAAGCGTTAGATTCTGACTACCGTATGGAGCAATTCCAAGCATGGCAAGAGTACATGACGGAAGTTTCTGCAGTTATTCCAATGCAGTTCCGTTATGAGTTACTTCCAGTGAACGACCGTGTTCTTAACTGGGACTTCAGCTATGATACGGATTGGGGTTACGAGCAGATCGAACTTTCTGCTGACGCACCAATTAAGTAATCTACATGAAAATCCCGTACAGTGCTTGCACTGTACGGGATTTTTTTTGCATAGACTTAGAAAAAGAATCAAAGGATGACAACTATCGGATTTTTACTTTTTATTTGTTGCTATTTTCTACTTATCTACACATGTACGTATCTGATATTAATGTTGAATTTCATCAGTATTGGATGGACGAGTGAAAGAGTAATGAATACTCTTTTAACTTCCACCGAACTTAAAGTGTTAGGACTGACAATCCTATTCGTTATTTTGCTCTCTTTCTTCCTAACCCCATGGCGTCTTCCATTTGAGAAAGCGTCTGAGAGGCAATAGCATTTGCTTTTTCTGCGCCTTGATCAAGAAGGAGGTCTAACTCCTCCGAAACAATTAATTCTTCGTAGCGTTGCTGAATAGGTGCTAGATGACTAATCACTACATCAGCAACCCCTTGTTTAAATGCGCCGTATTGACTGCCTTCATATTTCTTAACTACCTCATCAATACTTACACCACGCAAAGAAGCCTCAATAGCTAGCAAATTCGATACGCCAGGTTTATTTTCCGGATCGTAAGCAACAAAACCTTCCGAATCAGTGACTGCGCTTTTAATTTTCTTTTCAATTTGTTTTGGTGTATCAAGAAGGCGAATGGTCGCTTTTTGGTTTTCATCTGATTTACTCATTTTTTTCGTTGGGTCTTGTAGGGACTTGATACGTGCGCCATGTTTTGGAAGTTGAATTTCTGGTAATTTCACCACGTTTTTATAACGCTTATTAAAGCGTTCAGCTAAGTCGCGTGTAAGTTCAATATGCTGCTTCTGATCATCGCCAACAGGTACGATATCCGTCTGATAGAGCAAAATATCAGCTGCCATGAGTGGTGGATACGTGAGAAGGGAAGCAGAGACCGCTTCTTTTCCGGTCGATTTGTCTTTGAACTGTGTCATACGCTCAAGTTCACCGATACTTGAAATACATTGCATGATCCAAGCGGCTTGTGCATGGGCTGGTACTTCCGATTGAATAAATAACGTTACTTTCTTCGGATCTAGGCCGACAGCGAGGTAAAGGGCTGCAAGGGAGCGAATGTTCTCTCGTAACTCCTGAGGATCTTGCTGGACGGTAATGGCGTGTTGATCAACAATGCAAAAAATACAGTCATATTCATGTTGGAGTTCAACAAACTGTCGGAAGGCTCCAATGTAGTTTCCGATGGTCACTGTTCCTGTTGGCTGTACACCTGAAAAAATTCGTTTCATCTTCTTTCTCTCCTTTTCATATGAAAAAGCATCACTCTCCCTAAAAGGGACGAATGATGCTTAAATCCGCGGTACCACCCAAATTATTGGATTACTATCCAATCACTTGCACTGTTAACGGGGGTGCCCGGAATAATCCTACACGGTAGTTCGGTTACTCTGCTCAGAAGTCCATTCACTAAGGGAAATAAACTACTCTCACCAACCGTAGTCTCTCTGACTATTCCACACTCAGGTACTCTTCTTCCTCTATGCATATTTCCTATTGAAAAAAGTATAGCTCACAATAAGTACTAGTGCAACAGAATAGGGACTTTCCCCCTATAATTCGTCTCTTTTCAGTACCCCTATGAATTGGTAGAATGGGTAAGAGAGAGGGAGATGTCAAATGAAGTCGAAATTACTGAAATCTTTAGGGGCAACAAGTGCAGCATTTCTGTTACTAACTGGGGGTACGCCTACCTATGCAGAAACACAAGAAATCCAACAATTTAGTGGAAAAGAATTTACAGTACCGCTTATTAATGAAGAATTAGCCGTAGCCTCGGACCTTTTCCGTTACTCATCTGGTCTAGAATTTGACTACCCAGATGCCGTACGGGGAATATATGTCACTGGTCATTCAGCAGGAGGAGAGCGATTTAGTCGCTTGATGGATTTAGTCAAAACCACAGACCTCAATGCGATGGTGATCGATATTAAGGATGATTTTGGGGATTTAACATACATACCTGCGGAAGATAGCCCTCTAGCAGCTTACGAAATTGGAACTAGATATATCAAAGATGTTCGTGCAGTGCTCGAACAAATGGAAAAAGAACAAGTCTATCCAATTGCACGAGTGGTTGTATTTAAGGATACAAAACTTGCCGAACGTAAACCCGAATGGTCTTTCCAAGAAAATGGTCAAATTTGGAAGAATGGACGAGACGAAGCATTTGTGAATCCTTTCTTGCAAGAAGTGTGGGATTATAATGTAGAAGTAGCCATTGAAGCGGCAAAGATGGGATTCAAAGAAATTCAATTTGACTATGTCCGTTTCCCTGAAGGATTTGAACGACGCTCTGAAACGCTTGTCTATTCAAAAGGTACTTATAAAGATTCAGACTTAGATGATGTTCAAAGCCGTGTGCACGCTGTTACAGATTTTGTAGCTTATGCCCGGGAAAAATTACAACCTTATGATGTGGAAGTATCAGTAGATATTTTTGGGTATTCAGCGACTCTAACTGAGGCACCAGGAATTGGACAGAACTTCTCAAAAATTTCCGAGAATGTGGATGTTATTTCCTCAATGATTTATCCAAGCCACTGGACATCCTATTTTGGTATTGCAAAACCTGACCTTGAGCCATACCGTTTAGTTCAGGAATATGCAAAAGTGGAGAATGCAAAATTAGCTGAGCTTGAAAATCCCCCTACGTCTAGACCATGGATTCAAGATTTTACAGCTTCTTACCTTGGGGCTGGTAATTATCTAGTGTATGGAAAAAAAGAAGTTGAAGATCAAATTCGTGCATTGAATGAAGCAGGAATCAATGAGTTCTTACTTTGGAATGCTGGGAACTCGTATACACCAAATGTTGATTATACACCTTAAATGTGTAGAGAGAGCAAAAACTTTCTCTACATTTTTTTTGAAAATGCAACCTTTTGTGTTACACAAACGTACTACTTACTATAGAACAGTTATTTTCATTACGTTCTATCTAATTGAGAATCTAAATCCACCATCAATTTATTGGGAATTGGTTTATTATTGACAAAAGTCGGGTATAGTAACAACAGAACTATACATAAAACTCGTGTTGTTCATCAATTGATCAATTTTTTTTAACAAATTGAAAAAAAAGGTTTAAAATCAAGGAATTTTGATGTATACTAAAACTAGACTCGGTAGATTATAGTTATTCTAATTTAAGTGATAAAACACAATCGTTAATTAATTGAAAGGGCGTGTTGTCGAATGATGGTAACCCTATATACTTCTCCTAGCTGTACATCTTGTAGAAAAGCAAAAGCATGGCTTGAGGAGCATGAGATTCCATATACAGAACGAAATATTTTTTCTGAACCACTTACGATTGCAGAAATCAAAGAGATTCTACGTATGACAGAAGACGGAACTGATGAGATCATTTCTACTCGTTCAAAGATCTTCCAAAAATTAAATGTTGATTTAGATAGCTTGCCATTACAGCGTCTATATGAACTAATTAAAGATCATCCTGGTTTATTACGTCGACCAATCATCATCGACGAAAAACGATTACAGGTTGGCTATAATGAGGATGAGATCCGACGATTCTTACCTCGTAAAGTGAGAGCATACCAGCTACTTGAAGCACAACGTATGGTAAACTAGATAAAAAGGAGTTGATTGCCTAGGCAGTCAACTCCTTCTTTTCAACCTTGAGATTGTATACTTTCAATTCTCGCCTATTCGTCATACAATAGAAATAGAAGCATTCACTGCAAGTGGTTGAACCAGAGAGGAGATGTGTAGAATGAATTACGAACGCATAAATGATTCCACATTAAAAATTTACATTTCATACATCGACATTGAAGAGCGTGGCTTCAACCCAGATGAGATTTGGTTTAGCAGAGAAAAAAGCGAACAACTTTTTTGGGAAATGATGGATGAGGTCGAAGAATTAAATCCATTTGATTTTGAAGGGCCACTATGGATTCAAGTTCATGCGGTGGATAAGGGAATTGAAGTCGTCGTTTCCAAACCGGAAATCTCCCAAGATGGGAAATCTGCAGATTATCCTGCGCCCCTCGCCAAAATTATGGCTGAATCAGAAAACTTGTTCGAACAAGAAGATTTCTTATCAGATGAGCAAAAAGCGGAAATGAATCATTCGGCAGTTTATAAACTAACCGAATTTGATCATTTAATCCCATTGAGTAAGCGCCTTTCAAATGAGTTGATTCAAACAAAATTATTTGAATACGAATCTGCTTACTACTTAGCCCTCGATTATTCGACTGAAGAGTTTGTGGAGGAATATATTGAAAACATCCATAGTATTATCGTCGAGTATGGCGAACCTACTGAGCGAACTGTTCATGTTCTTGAAGAATATGGTCAAGTCATTATGGCAAGCGATGTATTTCAAACCGTTCAACGGTATTTTTAACCCTCACTTGTGAGGGTTTTTCTTTTTTGTATGCTATAGTGAATGAGACGATGTGGTTCAGAAAGGACTACCTTATGTTTTCAGCTTTCACTGAAACGAAAGAATGGATACATTTACTCGACTTAACGGATTCACAAATCTTTAAACTTCCCACACGAAACTATTCGTGTCCAGATTGTGGGCTAGACCTATTATTAAAAAGAGGAACTGTTAAAGCACCTCATTTTGCCCATCTCATAACTTGTCCAGCGTCATCAGAATCCCCATCTGAATCAGCTGTTCATCTTGAAGGAAAGCATACCCTCTATCTACTCGCTCAGTCCCATTTTCAAGATGTTCGAATTGAATATTACTTTGAGGTAATCCAGCAGCGTGCAGATCTCTATTTACCCACTCAACAGGTAGTACTAGAATATCAGTGTTCCAAAATTCCTTACATGGATATTTTAACTCGGCAATTTGGGTATACCTCACAAAAGATAGACTGTCTTTGGATTCTCCATACAAAGCATATACCCATTTGCACGAAAGGGTTTTATTTAATCAAGCTCTCTCAGTTTCTTCAATCATGTATTCGAAACCATAAGAATGGAATGAAATCCCTTTTGTTTTGGGATTCCAAACGGAATGTCAGCTATTTTCTCTTCATCTACGATTCATTCGCACATAATGAATTTATTATTGAAATTGTCGTGCTGAATGAAATGAAAGCCTGGATGTGGCTCGCTTCCCCTAAGCCTACCAGTCTACCAGAAAGAGTGAAACAGCAGATACTTTATCATCACCAACTTAAACAAATCGATTTTTTATTTTCGTATGAAAATCGAGAGACCTATCCTTATCATCGATTGGCGAGGAAGTGGAAAGTAAGTGCCCCGACGTTTCCTTTGTACATTGGTTTAGCTACTACATTTACTCATACTTTGGGAAGGGAAGTGAAGTGGCAGTTTCGTGTCGTTAATTTTATGAAGACGGTGGGAGACCTCTCACGTATATCCAGTGTGGAACTAGCAGAAGCATTTCTTTATAGTTTGCCGAATAAAGTGCTTGAGACAAAAGAGAATAAAGAAGTAGTCAGTCACTATATTCAATTCCTAAGAGCGTATGATCTTCCTCAACGGCATCTAAAGCGTACATCAAAAGATCTTAACTATATTATAGAATGGCAACGATTTCAGACACTTGCAAAACCTTCTAAAAATTGAGAAAATAGCTAGGTATGCTAAAGGAGGAAAAGAAATGTCAGAAACAAATGTACTTACAAGAGATGACGTGCCAGTTGAAAAAAAATGGCGCTTAGAAGACATTTTTGAAACGAACGATGCATGGGAAAAAGAATTAGAAGCGGTCACTGAACTTTCTAAAAAGGCTTCTTCCTTTCAAGGAACGCTTGGTCAGGGAGCAGATGCTTTGTATGATGCATTAACTTATCGCGATGAACTATCGAAACGACTTCAAATCCTATACACGTATGCACACATGAGACATGATGAAGATACAGCGAATAATGCTTCTCAAGCGATGGAGAGTCGCATTAAAACGGTCTATGTTAAGGCCGGAACGGAGCTGTCTTATTTAGTACCTGAACTATTGGAACTATCTGACGAGACAATTGAAGGGTATCTGAATGAACATGAGGGCTTACGTCTTTATAAGCAGATGCTCGATGAGATTAGCAAACAACGTCCTCATGTTTTAACAAAAGAACAAGAAGCATTGATTTCTAAATTTGCAGAAGTATCAAGTGCATCAGCAAATACATTCGGCAAATTAAATAATGCGGATCTTATATTCCCTACAATTAAAGATGAAGAGGGGAAAGACGTTCAGTTAACACACGGTCGTTATATCCGGTTTTTAGAGAGTAAAGATCGTCGCGTTCGTGAAGATGCCTTTAAAGCGATGTACAAGACCTATGGTACATTCAAAAACACCTTTGCTTCTATTTTGTCTGGAAATATCAAAGGTGACAATGTGCAAGCGTCTATTCGTAATTATCCGAATGCACGTGCTGCTGCAATGTCCGGCAACCATATACCGGAAGCCGTATATGATAATTTAGTCGGTACCATTAATAAAAATGTCCACTTGTTGCATCGCTACGTGAGCTTACGTAAACGTGTACTTGGCCTAGATGAGCACCATATGTATGATTTGTTCGCACCGCTCGTCAAAGAGACCAACATGGAGTATACGTACGAAGAAGCAGCAAAAACAATGGTAGAAAGTTTTGCTCCGCTAGGAGAGGAATATGTTTCTACTGTAAAGCAAGGTCTTGAAAACCGTTGGGTAGATGTTGAAGAAACAAAAGGGAAGCGTTCAGGAGCTTATTCATCAGGAGCATATGGTACCAATCCATACATCTTAATGAACTGGCAAAATAATGTAAACAACTTGTTTACATTAGCTCATGAATTCGGGCATAGTATGCACAGTTACTATTCTCGTGAAAATCAACCATTTGTCTATGGTGATTATTCGATTTTCGTCGCAGAAGTAGCGTCAACTACGAATGAGGCCTTGCTCAATGATTATTTGATCAAGACGAATGATGACCCCAAGATAAAGATTTACCTACTTAACCACTGGTTAGAAGGTTTCCGTGGAACCGTCTTCCGTCAGACGATGTTTGCCGAGTTTGAGCATCTGATTCATGAAATGGATCAAAATGGTGAACCACTAACAGCTGAGCGGTTAACTGAAGAGTACTATCAATTAAATAAAAAGTACTTTGGAGACGACATGGTCATGGATGAGGAAATCGGATTAGAATGGGCGCGGATTCCACACTTTTACTACAATTATTATGTGTACCAATACGCTACTGGACTAAGTGCGGCAACTGCACTCAGCAAACAAATCCTTGAAGAAGGGCAGCCCGCTGTAGACCGCTACATTAACAACTTCTTAAAAGCAGGTTCATCGAATTATCCGATTGAAGTACTAAAAGCTGCAGGCGTTGATATGACAAGTGCTCAACCAATTGAAGAAGCTTGTCAGGTATTCGAAGAAAAGCTGAATGAATTAGAAGCTCTTCTTCTTACTGAAAGTAACTAGTCACTTCCAAAGTAAGGGTTTTCATTATGACGAAATTGTGAAATGATGAGCAAACACATTGAACCCACTACCTAGCTGTGATAAATTAAGGATGTGAAATAATTCACATAAAACATACACCCCTTTGTTTAACGTGAACATTTCTCCCATCCCCTTTGTAAGTGAAAAAGACCTTGTCAACGGTAGGTTGAACAAGGTCTTTTTCTTATTTTATTGATTTCCACTTCGTAACTCCACCAACAATCACTCGGTCCACTTCTCGCTGTAAGTACTTTTTCTTCATTTCATACTCTACTTGTTTTTCTTGCATATTGTAATACATGGCGATTTCGCGTGTAGATAGAGGACTATATTGATCTAACAAGTGATCAATCTCAGGTGGAGATTGTTTTTCTATGACTGTCCCCACAAGTTCAGAAAGTACATGCTCATAGATTTCGTACGAATAGACGCCTGAGATTTTGATGCCTTCATCTTCAATATTTTCATTGAAAAATACGATGCTTGGAAATTCATCAATTTCCATCTCACATGAGATAGATAAATCACTTTGAAACGAGCGTGCACATTCTCTTGAACGAATGTCTTCTAAAAATTCTTTGACATCAATCGATGATTCGTAAGCAATTCCTTTTAATGTCGCTAGTGAGTTTACGTTTTGTCGATAGACAAAATAGGCTTCCTGCAAATTAGAAAGGAAACGATTGGCCATTCGCTTCCCTTGAAATTCGGCCGCCTTTACTGCAATGCTTGGAAGTACAGGGTGTTCGATCTCAAGAATTGGTTCTGATGGATCAATCGCATGGTGACAGGCAGTCCCTTTATTTAGTTTATTTAAATCCGTACTAAGGATCACACGAAGTGTAAAATAATGCCCGTAATCAATCTGGAGCCGCTTTAAAGTCAATTGAAATCGCCATGAATCAGGGCATAGCGGGTCTAGAAAGGCATAGATTTCAATGGGTTTGACAGCGCCGCCGGTTTCCAAGGCCGTGAGTTCTGGTTGTGGCTTCGTCACATGAAATCCTCCTTGTCACTCGGTGTATTTACCATATGATGGGCTGTTAAAACAAGCCGCTTATAATATTGTTCTCTAAAATGACCTTCGAGCCCGACATCATCCATTGCTTGGTGCATGCAACTAAGCCATGCTTCAGCTCTTTCAGGTGTAATAGGAAATGGATTATGACGCATGCGCATCATGGGATGGCCATGCTCATGTGTATATAAATCAGGACCTCCTAAATACTGCGTCATAAACTGTTTTTGTTTACGAGCTGTTTCAGTCAAGTCATCAGGAAAAATAGGCTTTAAAAGTGGATGTAATCCTACGTATCTATAAAATACATCAATGAGTTCAGAGAGTTTCGCTTCTCCAATCTGGTCATATGGAAGGATCGGTTTAGTCATTGGTTCGAAACTCCTTTAAGTAGTAGTGTCTATATATTCTATCAACCTCGCAAGGTTTTCTCAAATGATAGACACTAATAGGAACTTTTGACGTTTACTTTGAGACTTCCAACATACGTACTAATTTCTTCTTCGCAGGACGAAATGGCAAGTTGTGAAGGACAAGTAATTCCTCAAATTGTGCTTTCCCTTTTTTATAGTTAGCGACTTCGAATTCCAGTTCATAATCTATGACGTCGAAATACGTCGACCGGTCCATCATCAATTGACCGGACCGAAATGGATGTTCACTTCGAGTCGTTACTATTTCTCCAATGCTCACCAGAGGGGTAGGTACATCTAGCCAGTCAGGTTTAAAATTACCAGTACGCTGAAATTCAAGGAAATCCGTTTTATGAAGTGGCCAGTTCGTTTCTTCTGTTATATCGTCCGTCTTTGGTTCTTTTAATGTGAATTCGTAACTGTCATTCTTGATGCGAATGCGACAACCAATCTTGCGTTTTTGATAAAAACCATCCCGAGTATCTAAATAAATGTTTTTTTGGGTATAAGAAGGAGAAGGATATGCATGTATAAGGTGTTCATATTCGGCTTCTGTTAGCATCGTTTTAAATTCAATTTCATTGTGTTTATTCATACGTTCACCTCTTTTTTCCATTATACCTCTTGCGAAGTAGAGTGTGCTAAAATAAGCCTAACAACCGTTGAAAGGATGTATAAGGATGAATACTTTAGACGTTTTGGCCATTATTCATGAAGACACCAAATGGACAGTTACTGTAGAACATCTTGAGGCGGCGATGACTGCCAGTAGTCGCATGATTACCGATACAGATCGAATGAGTTTTGTTTATTTAATTGAAAATGGAGATCAGTATACATATCTTCATTTTGATTATAAAGATTGGGGTGCGCTCAGCCTTATCGCAAAAGAGCCTGGCCCTGTTTTTCTGAGTGATGGAAGTCATAAGATTGAACTTCTCGACTTTAACAATGAGTTGACTATGCTGCTGACGAATATTGAAGGCAATGACAATTATGGGCAACATTTTATTGAAGAAGTGGAAAAAACATTTAAGACCTTTTATGAGAAGACTGAAGAGTAAGGTGGTGAGTGGAAGTGGGTCAATGGGAACAATTTTTAGATCCCTATAAACAAGCGGTTAGTGAGTTGAAAGTAAAGCTAAAGGGAGTGCGTGCGCAATATACCGTACATAATGCGACTTCCCCGATTGAATTTGTTACCGGTCGTTTGAAGCCACTCGCAAGTATATATGACAAGACATTAGAGAAAAAGATCCCTTTCATTCCATCTCCTCAACTTGCTGCAGAAATTCCAGATATCGCAGGACTTCGACTTATGTGTCAATTTGTAGATGATATTGAATCTGTTGTTGCTCTTATTCGAGAACGTCAAGATATGAGGATTGTTGAGGAAAGGGACTATATTTCAAACAAAAAACAAAGTGGCTATCGTTCGTATCATTTGATTGTGGAATATCCCGTTCAAACGATTAACGGAGAAATAAAGATTCTTGCAGAAATTCAAATTCGAACACTTGCCATGAATTTTTGGTCATCGATTGAGCATTCATTAAATTATAAATACAAAGGTGACTTTCCTGAAAATATCAAGAAACGTTTACAATCTGCCGCTGAAGCAGCATTCCGTTTAGATGAAGAAATGTCTCTAATACGGCATGAGATTCAAGAAGCACAAGTGTACTTCACCGAATTTAAAGAACAATCAACACCAGGATGGAGAGATCAGAGGGAGGAGGGAGATTCATGAGATTTGCGATTCAATCACGTGGGGACGAGTTATCCAACCGATTAAGCGAAACGGCCCGAAAATATTTAGAGAGCTTTGAGCTGGTTTACGATGAAAAGGCACCAGACGTCGTTTTATCTATCGGGGGAGATGGGACCCTACTTCACGCGTTTCATAAATATAAAGACAGTTCATCCAAAGTAGCTTTTGTGGGACTTCACACAGGACATCTTGGGTTTTATGCGGACTGGAAGCCAAATGAAATAGAAAAGCTTGTCATTAGCATAGCGAAAGAGGAGTTCAATTTTATTGAATACCCACTCCTTGAAGTAACCGTTCATTATCAATCGAATGAGGATCATGCGACCTACTTAGCTTTAAATGAATCTACTGTAAAATCTCCGGATGTGACACTTGTTATGGACGTCTTTTTAAATGATATGCACTTTGAAACATTCCGTGGGGACGGATTATGTATGTCTACACCTTCCGGGTCAACAGCTTACAACAAAGCACTTGGTGGCGCTATCGTCCACCCTTCACTGGATGCTATGCAGCTTTCTGAGATTGCATCGATTAATAACCGTGTTTTCCGAACTGTAGGATCACCTTTGGTCTTGCCAAAGCATCATACGTGTACATTAAAACCAGTAAAAGCTGTTGATTTCATGGTAACTGTTGATCATCTGCAACTCTTACATAAGGATGTATCCTCCATCAGTTACAAAGTGGCGGAAGAGAAAATTCGATTTGCCCGTTTCCGTCCCTTCCCGTTTTGGAAAAGAGTACATGATTCATTCATCGATTCGGATCATGAAGAATAACTTTGAATTTCGTCTTGTTCATAGAGGGCCCGATCAACTTCTTAGAGAAGTCGTACGGCAAGCAGGTATCTCTAAACGCGCATTGACAGATATTAAATTTCAAGGGGGAACGCTTCTTGTCAATGGGCAAGAGCATACCGTACGTAAGCGAATTACTGATGGGGACGTGGTGACAATCGTCTTTCCTCCAGAAAAAATGAGTGATGGATTAATTACAGTAAATAAACCGCTGGTAATTGTATATGAAGATGATCATTTACTGATTGTGGATAAGCCTCCGGGATTACCATCAATTCCTTCAAAGGACCATCCTCACGATTCTCTCGCCAATCGAATCGCTGGGTATTATATAAAGAAGGAATATCTAGCGACCGTCCATATGGTGACTCGACTTGACCGTGATACATCAGGTCTTGTTCTCGTGGCGAAACATCGGCATGCTCACCATCAGTTAAGTCTACAATTACAAAATCATCGGATTGATAAACGCTATTATGCGGTTGTGGAAGGTCATGTAAAAAAAGAAACGGATGTCTTGATTGCGCCTATAGCTAGAAAGGGCGATTCTATCATTGAACGACATGTTTCTCCCGATGGGAAATTTGCGAAAACGGAATATCGAGTGAAGATGAGGTTATCTGGTGATTTCCAAGCTACGCTTGTCGATATTAAACTTTGGACAGGAAGGACACATCAGATTCGAGTTCATATGGCATATATGGGCCACCCTTTACTTGGAGATGATTTGTACGGGGGGTCTATGAAGTGGCTGAATAGACAAGCGTTGCATGCCTATTCATTGATGTTTCAACATCCCCTCACACTAGAAACTTGTCTGTTTACGAGCCCGTTTCCACCTGACATAGAAAACGTTGTGAAAGGAGGCTACTTCCATGGCAGAAGAGAAAATTGAATTAGAACAGCGAGAAGAGCTTTTATTTCACTATCTAGAATCCCAGCAGATTGATGCCTTCCGTGATAAATTCATGGAGCTTCATCCCTACGATCAGTCTGTCTTTTTTGATAAGGCGACTCCAGAACAGCGTAAGACCATTTTCACGTTTCTGTCACCTGAAGAAGTAGCTGATATTTTTGAAGCGAATAATTTTGATGATGAAGAGTATCAGGGACTTCTTGAGGAAATGGACCCGTCTTACGCAGCAGATATGTTAGCTAACATGTACGCGGATAATGCAGTAGATGTCTTGAATGAATTAGACAAAGATCAAGTAGTCAGTTACTTAAGTATGATGGATGCGGAATCTGCTCAGGAAATCAAAGACTTGCTTCATTACGAAGAGTACACGGCTGGCTCAATAATGACTACGGAATATGTTTCTATTCCACAAAGCTCGACGGTGCGCTCGGCTATGACAATTTTAAGAAATGAAGCGCCTAAAGCGGAAACCATTTATTATCTCTTTGTAGTTGATGATGACCATTTCTTGACTGGCGTTATTTCGTTACGCGATTTAATTATTGCAGAAGAAGATACATTAATTAAAGACATCATGAATGACCGAGTCGTCAGTGTTCTCGTATCAGAAGACCAAGAAGAAGTCGCACGCATGATGAAAGACTATGACTTTTTAGCACTTCCCGTCGTAGATCATAGAAAGTATTTACTCGGAATCATTACAGTGGATGACATCATTGACGTGCTAGACGAAGAGGCATCTGACGATTACTCCAAGTTAGCTGCAGTCTCGGACATGGACACATTCGATAAAAGCCCATTCCAAGCTGCAAAAAAACGATTGCCATGGTTATTGATCCTATTATTTCTCGGCATGTTTACAGCAAACATTATCGGTGTTTTCGAAGAGACGCTAGATCAAGTCGCTCTGCTCGCTGTCTTTATCCCGCTCATTGCTGGGATGGCTGGAAATAGCGGAACGCAAGCGCTCGCGGTAGCGGTACGGGGAATTGCGACGGGTGATATTGAAGAAGAGTCCAAATTAAAACTGTTATTCCGTGAAGCGGGAACAGGTCTAATCACTGGGGTGACCAGTGGAATACTAGTTGTCTTCTTAGTTTATTTTTGGAAAGGTGATTTCCTAATTGGACTTCTTGTCGGCGCTGCAATCTCGTCATCGATTATCGTAGCGACAATCGCTGGATCATTTATTCCGCTCCTTATTCATCGCATGAACATTGATCCTGCGGTCGCCTCAGGACCCTTTATCACAACCATCAATGACATCATCAGTATCTTAATTTATTTAGGCTTAGCAACCATGTTTATTTCAGGGCTATAGGAAAAGGGCACGCCACAATTGGCGTGCCCTGTTTAGAAGCAATCATCTGCGCATGGATTAATCACACACATCTAAGAAAACGTCTGCGATACAGTTGATTCCGCAGAAACAACGAAGGTCAACCGTGATACACGTACCTGTCAGCTCAAAGTGACGTACTTTACACAATTTTCTTAAATTTAAGCCAGTACCGTATTCATTGAGTAAATCAACTTCCTGTTTTTGGGTATTTAGTGGACGTAATACAGATAATGTGACGCAACAATCATCAACGAAATCATTGACACGGAAAAATACAGACACACAGTCACAATCCGGACCATTTTCATCTAGGAATGTTGAGAAAAATGGCGTGCCGTCTTTAGTAAGCAATGTAAAAACCCGTGTATCGGCTTGATTTCGTGTAGGGCTCACTAATCCGCCAAGTGGTTCTGAGAAACATGTGAACCCACAAGGGTTGCAGTCGTTATTCGTAGCAGCATCTTGAATTCTCTTGATTTCTCGAACAACTTCACATACACAATTTCTGTGTCCTCCTCCGAAGGACTCGACATCTGAACAATTTGAACAACTCATATTTTCACCTCCTCTACGCTTAAGATATGCATGTATTTTTAATGCGACAGGGCACTTTTTAACGCAAAGAAATAATTATGTTTATGAAATACTTCATCTATCCATACTGACGGGTAAAAGGGAGGTAGAATGATGCAACGTTATCAGCAAGTAGTAGACCAAGTCATACCGAAACCACCCTATCTCAAAAATGTCATCAAGGCTTTTTTGGTAGGAGGAACGATTTGTTTGATAGGACAATGTATGCAATGGGGATATATGAAGTGGTTTGGCTTCACAGAAAAAGAAGCGGGAGATCCCGTTGTCGCCACATTAGTGTTTCTGTCGATGATTGCCACAGGTCTTGGCTACTATAAAAAACTCGGTCAATTTGGAGGAGCAGGTTCTGCCGTACCTGTAACTGGCTTCGGGAATGCCATGATTTCTGCTGCTATTGAACATCGAACAGAAGGATATGTATTAGGAACAGCAGCAAACATGTTCAAACTTGCCGGGTCGGTCATCGCTTTTGGGGTTTTGGCAGCATTTATCGTAGGGATTGTTAAAACGACACTGGTTACATTTGGGTGGATTGAATGGTAGAAACCTTATATTTTCCTAAGATGATGGGAGTGCTCGCCGCATCTGTCACGGCAGGTCCAATGGAAAAGAATAGTGCATTTGCTTCTTATTTTGATGAATTTTTACATGAAGAAAATAATAAAAAGTTTTCGTATGAAGATCTTCATCAAGTTTTATTTGATAAATCACGACATCGAGCTCTTGAAAAAGCTGAATTGCAAGCGAATGAAATTGCCTATGCGGTCGGAGGGGATCTCATTAATCAAATGACGCCAACGACATTTTCAGCAGCAGGTCATGGTATACCGATGTATCCTTTGTTTTCAGCGTGCGCGACAAGCGTACAAGCTTCTATTCAAGCAGCTATTTTTGGTCAACTTACCCAATCTCCTATCTTGATGACAACAGGAAGCTTCCATGCAGCTGTCGAACGCCAATTTCGCTATCCAATTGAATATGGGTCTCAAAAACCAGATACAGCCCAGTGGACAGTGACGGCAGGAGTTTCTGCCATCTGGGGGAGAGTTGAAAAGGGTCCTTATCTTTCCCATGCGACAATCGGCAAAGTAATGGATGCCAATCAATCGAATCCTTATGACATGGGTTCTGCAATGGCTCCTGCTGCCATTGATACGATAGAGCGGCACCTTAAAGGAATGAACGCCGAACTCTCAGATTACGATGCCATTATTACTGGTGATCTTGGGAAATACGGTTTAGAGATTGTAAAGACTCTTCTTTCAGATCAAGAAGGCGTGATACGAGATGCAGGGGCGTTGTTTTACGGAAAAGAAACATTTTGTAATGCTGGGGGAAGTGGAGCGGGGTGCAGTGCAGCTGTTTACTTTACCCATGTACTCGACAATATGCAGAAGGAAAAATGGAAGCGAGTATTACTTGTTGCAACAGGCGCATTATTGTCTCCACTTACTTTTCAACAAGGCAAAACAATTCCGTCAATCGCACATGCGATGGAATGGAGAGTGAAACCATGACATTTTTATGGGCATTTTTAATTGGAGGAGCAATCTGTGTCATTGGACAACTGTTATTAGACGTTGGTAAAATGACTCCGGCACATATGTTAACGACATTAGTTGTGTCTGGTGCGATTCTAGATGGCCTTGGCCTCTATGAACCGCTGATTGATTTCGCTGGAGCTGGTGCAACTGTTCCTATTACGTCTTTTGGCAACGCACTTGTTCATGGTGTTTTAACAGAAGCAAAGGAAAATGGCTATATTGGTGTTTTGACAGGCATGTTTCAAGTCACGAGTGCAGGGATTAGTTCCGCAATTCTTTTCGGTATGATAGGAGCCATTATCTTTAAAAACCGTCCAGTCCACTATGATTGACCTAGACGCTCTCTCTTCTCGTACATAAGATACAGAAGAGGAGGAGAATATGAATTCAAAACTTTGGCGTATGATTGAGTCGCGAACTGGCTTGACTATGGATCAGATTATTGAGGTTGTTCATTCGGTGTCAGCAGCTGATTTTACGAACGAACGACATGTCCGGAAAGTTATTCGTAAAGTGGGCAGATTGACAGGCAAACCAATTTCTCAAAAAGTAGAAGATGAATTAACACAGTCCATCCTGAAGTCCGGAAATGGACTCACCATGGAACATATTGAAAAAATGCTCAATTAAAAAAAGACGGATCGCTTCTTTTATGGGAGCGATTCGTCTTTTTATTAAAGTTCTTTATTCATAACGCGGTGCGGAATGCCAGCGTCCATAAACTCAGGTGACGTGATGGTATATCCACGCTTTTCATAAAATGGAATGGCATTACTTTGTGAGTTGAGACGGACACTTGCATAGTCTTGCTGTTTCGCTATACGTTCGATTTCATTCATCAATAGATTACCAAGATGACGTCCCCTGAAGTCAGGTAGTATACAAATTCGTTCCACTTTTGCTACATGATCTGCATACTTCCGGAACCGCCCCGCCCCTATTGGATGGTCTTCTTCATAAACGACAAAGTGTACGGCGTCTTCTTCAAATTCATCAAGTTCCAGATGCGGGGGAACCCCTTGCTCGAAGGTAAAGACTCTACGTCGTATGGCGAGCGCATCCTGATATTCCTGTTCAGTAGAGACTTGCTTTGCTTGTATCATTTTATTTTCCAGAAAGACGGAAAGTTTCATGGACAGTCCATGAGCCATCTTCTAATTGGTAGAGTAAATGGATGCGATCAATGATTTCTTCAAAAGAAGCACCAATCATTTTTAATTGTGGATAAATGTCGTCATGTTCACTCGAAGTTAATTTTTGGGCAATCGTAATGTGTGGAACAAAGGCATATTGCTCGGAATCTTTATAGTCAACGTCTGCTAATTTCTTATGCAAGGATAACAATTCATTTGTTGCTTCCACTTTGAAATAAATGGCATTTGTTACAGGTGCAAACGAACTGATTCCTGTAGTTTTAAGAGTAAAAGGCTTTTGAGATGAAGCGACATCTGCTACTTTCGCAGCGATGGTCTTAATTTCTTGATCATCAGCTTCGAACACACCTTTCAACGTCATATGTGGTGTGATGAGCGCATAATGTGGATCATAGCGTTTGCGATACGAGTTCGCAAAATCTTGAACAGTTTTTGATGGAAATGCAACAATACCAAACTTCATGTCAAATCCCTCCATATCTTTTCTTTCTTTTCTTAGTATACCAAAAATACAGTTATTTCGTGTAATTATCGTGTAAAGCCCGCGTCATATCTTTTTGCCAAGTTTTCCATGTATGGTTACCATCTACTTCGAGGTAGGTGTACTGAAATCCTTTTTCTTGAAACACCAAAGACAATTCACGATTTTCTTCCAAGAAGTTTTTGTTCACCCCATCACCTGTTGGAACGTCCGTTTCTGCTAGACCGATGACATGATCTACACTAAATGAATGCGCTGGAACTTTTTTAACGGCTTCCATCACTTTTAAATTGACATAAGGTGAATGTAAGATTACTTTTCCAAAGGTATGAGGGTAACGGCTAGCTGTCATCAAAGAAATGGTCCCTGCCAACGAATCTCCAATTAATCCTCGGCCCATCCCAATTTGATACGTAGGAAACTCGGCGTCTAAATAAGGAACGAGTTCTTGAGCTAAAAAACGCATATACGCATCAAACTTCGTTCCTTCTGGATGGTACTTTGAACGACGATCTTTGACGTTTTCATAAGGGACCCCGACAATAATTACGTTTTCAATTTTTTCTTCATCAAGCAACTCATCTGCGACACGTGATAGTCGTCCTAATTGGAAGTAATCTCTTCCGTCGGAAGCAATGAGCAATGAGTATTTATACAAAGGAGAAAAAGTAGCTGGCAAGTATATGAGGAGCGTAATTTCTTCATCGAGTGCTGTACTATAAAATTTGCGTTCTTCTATTTTCCCACGGATCATGCAGTTCACCTCAATCGTAGTAGTATTCAAATTGTATCAAATCATCTACAATTAGACTAATGCAGAAAAGTCAGGAGGAATCATTTATGGATTCAAATACAACAAAAAGTCGTGTCCACTCCGATACGGTGTACCAAGCAACAAAAAGTGCGTTAGAGCGAAGAGGCGTTACGCTTGAAGATATAGCTAGTATTGTTTATGAAATGCAAGTTCCCTATAACGATGGACTGACTATGGAACACTGTGAAGAGTCCGTGAAATCGGTCTTGAAAAAACGTGAAATGCAACATGCGATTCTGGTTGGAATTGAACTCGATGAGCTGGCTGAGAAGAAAAAGTTATCAGAACCACTCCAATCAATTGTCGAAAGTGATGAAGGATTATTCGGTGTAGATGAGACCATTGCTTTAGGTTCAGTCTTCACATATGGAAGTATCGCAGTGACGACTTTTGGCCACTTAGACAAAAATAAAATTGGCATCATCTCGAAACTGGATACAAAAGCAGGGGAACAGGTTCATACATTCTTAGATGACTTGGCAGCTAGCATTGCAGCTAGTGCTGCATCGCGTATCGCTCACCGTACAAGAGACTTAGAGGAGCAAAATGAAACGTTTCACGATATCTCTCCAGAAGAGACAGCACCAGAAACCAATGTGGAAGGCGCAACTACTTAAAAAAACCTCCGGCTGGAGGTTTTTTATTGTCCTGATTTCCGGAAGCCCGCATCTCGGGCCTGTCTTTCAGAGCAAAACCATTCTTCTGGATTCGTCTGACTGTAGTATCGACCTTCGGGAACATGATAAATTTTTTCACCTTGTCTATTAATATTTCCTTTGATAGTACATTCTGGATTATCACTCTCTTGCAAATCATAGCTGGCCGCATCAAACCCTCGATCTGTTACATAATAGTCGTAAGCCCAGACACCCAACTGTTGACCTTTCGCTAATTTTTGCGCTTCTTCTAATTCATCTAAATAGCGTGTATTTGGTGGATAGACATATGCTACTCTTGCCACCCCAGCAGCCACCAGTTGATCCTGTACTCGTTCACCATCCGCATAAACATAAGCAAGGAGTCGTCCGTAATCATCGTATCGTTCTCCAATGTCAAACTCGATAGATACGGATGCATTCTTCAATAACTCCTCATTTAAAGCCTTTGCTTCTTCTCCAAAAGGTTGTTTCCCTAGACGAGGGTGATTCGTTTCGGGCGTATCAATTAAGAGATAACGTACAAGTTTATTATCACCTTGCCATTTGATGCGAATCGTATCCCCGTCTACGACCTCTACGATTTCTACTTCTTCGGAAGAAGTGGAGGTCTCAAATAGTTGGCACCCTGAAAGTAGGGCGACAATTACAAGCAATCCTATCCATGTTTTCATTTTCATCACCTGCTCTAGCATAGCACACACTACTATCTACATGAAAAAAGACACTACGAGAGTGTCTAGATAGTTATTTTACAATTATCAAGATGGTTTATCTTCAGTAATATTGTCCGTTTGGAAATAAATGAATGATTCTTCTTCAAGTTCCGCTAAGCGTTCTTTATTGATGCCAAGTGCCATTGGTCCAGTAAAAACTTCATCCCACCATTTTGTTGTTTCATTCATGTCGTTTCCTCCTCCGATAATCATTACTTTTTATTTGTATATGTAGTTATCTGAAAATTACCCCTAAAAGTTACAAAGAAAACCTACTATCTTTAAAAATGAGTCCAAAGTTGGAGGAGTGAATAGCTATTCATTGTGAAACATTCGTAAAGCCCGTATACTTTTAATTAGATAGTGAGGGAGGGAAGTATGGGATGAATTTTACAGATGAGCAATTGGATGTATGGATACGTACACAAAAATATTTTGTTTATAGTGGGGAAACGAAATCACTTGAATTTCGATTACAACACTTAGATGTTTTGAAATCAGCCATTAAAAAGTATGAGTCTGCCATACTGGAAGCACTGTATAAAGATCTTCGAAAAGGGGAATTTGAAGCGTTTACAACGGAAGTGGGCATAATTTACGAATCAATTAATTATATGAAAAAGCACTTGGCCGATTGGGTGAAACCAGAGAGCAAAAAGACACCTCCTTATTTACAACCGGCAAAAAGCTATATTGTTTCTGAGCCGTATGGAAGCTGTTTGATTATTGCTCCTTACAATTATCCATTCCAGCTTGTCATGGAACCATTGATTGGAGCCATCATTGGAGGAAATGCAGCGATTGTTAAGCCATCTGAAGCAACACCACATGTGGCAGCTATTGTGAAAGAATTAATTGAAGAGACGTTCCCACCGGAATATGTCCGAGTAGTAGAAGGCGAAAAAGAAGAAACATCGACATTAATCCATGCGCCGTTTGATTTTATCTTCTTCACAGGAAGTGTTGCTGTTGGAAAAATCGTCATGAAAGCAGCTGCAGAACGACTCACGCCCATCGCGCTCGAGCTTGGGGGGAAATCCCCTGCAGTCATTGACCACACAGCAAACTTAGAAGTTGCTGCCAAACGTATTGCTTGGGGAAAATTTTCTAATGCTGGCCAGACGTGTGTCGCACCAGATTATGTAATGGTCCATGAAGATGTCAAAGAAGAGTTTATCCAACGTTTAGGACAGACAATCGAAGAATTCTATGGAGCTAATCGTCAACAGAGTCCAGATTTTGCACGAATCGTGAGTGACAAACAATTTGACCGGTTAGCTAAATTAATGGACCGTTCTCAAACTGAATTAATATTTGGAGGAGAAAAAGACAAAGTTGATCTTTTTGTCGAACCATCTATCTACGAGATTGAAAGTTTTGATCACCCTCTCATGGAAGATGAAATTTTTGGACCGATTCTTCCTATATTAGCTTATAAAGATTTAAGTCAAGCCATCTATCAAATTCGTAAACTACCAAAACCGCTCGCAGCCTACTTCTTCAGTGAACATGAAAAGGCTCAAGATTACTTTATTGAATCTCTTCCATACGGAGGTGGCTGTATCAATGATACGGTCAGTCACGTTGGTAGTGTTGGTTTGCCGTTTGGTGGTGTAGGACCTTCCGGACAAGGGGCTTATCACGGAAAAGCGAGTTTTGATCAATTTACTCATAAAAAATCTGTATTACGAAAGAATACAAAACTTCCTGTCAAACTACTATTTCCGCCATACAAATCAAAAGCTAAACTAGTCCGTACCGTCTTTCGTTGATAACAAGAGAGCTCACCCTTGAACTGCCCCATAAAAGTTAGACACTAGTCTAACTTTTTTGGTTCAGTTCACCTGAGCTCTCTTTTGCTTTCTTAAAATGGAGATATACAGTTGTTCCTTTACCAGGTTGAGATTGTACTTCGATTCGCCCACCTACATCTGCCATGATTTTTTGACAAATCATCATACCTAGGCCAAAGCCTTCTGCTTTCGTCGTATAGAAAGGTTTAAAGAGATTTTCAATGACTTCTTCTGTCATTCCTGTGCCTGTGTCGCGAATGACAACAATGTAGTCAACGTGATTTTTTGAATAGCTATATAGATGCAGCTCTCTTTGCGATGACATGGATTCAATAGCATTTTTTACAAGGTTGATGACTACTTGTTTGATATGCGCGGCATCTCCTTGCAACCAACTATTGTGCGCATTCCACTCGTGATGTAACTTGATGTCATTTGCTTTAATTTGATGCTCAAAGAGGGTCAGAACATCATTCAATATATCTCGTAGCAAAAATTTATCTTCAGGCGAAGGTGTTGGTTTTGATAATAATAGAAACTCACTGATAATGTATTCGATTCTTTTAATTTCACTTTCAATCAGGGAGGTATAACGGTAAGAAGGAGAGTCTTTGTGTTCATTCATCATTTGAATAAAACCAGAAATGATAGTCATTGGATTCCGAATCTCATGTGCTACCCCAGCGGCAATTTCGCCGGCAAGATGTAGCTTTTCTGTTTCTAGTTTCAATCGCTCCGCTTCTTTTTGTAAGCTGATGTCACGAGAAATCACAGACATCGCAATTATGTCCCCCTTTTTATTGTGTATAGGGGACAGCGTTAGTTGGACATCGATTAATGTGCCATCTTTTCTCATATCTTGGGTTTGCAGGTGATTGAAACTCTCGCCCGCACGAATACGGTTGGTCAGCTCGATTGCTTCGTTTACCCTGTGCGGGGGAAAAAAGAAGACTTGTTTCCCAATGACTTCCTGACGTTTGTAGCCATATAATTCTTCAAAAGCGGGATTTAAATCGATTAATCTATTGTCTAAATCAAACACGGCAATTCCATCACGGGCTGTATCAAAAAATAAACGTAAATAGCCTTCTTTCGAAAGAAGCTGACTCTTCATCAGTTGGTTTTGTGATTGTATAAAAGTCATTACTCGTCTTTCTATCCAAATGTGTAGTATTGTTGTACTTAGCAACAAGAAGAAGAAGAAGAGCAGTAGTTCCATATCACCTTTAGTTAACCGGGTGGAAAAAGAACCAGATATGAAAGCTAAAATAAAGAAGAGTTCAATATACGTGGCGACCATAACCACAAAGATTAAAGGCAAAAGTTGGAAATAAGCAGCTAATAAAATAGGGTAGGCTAAGAAGATTATGTAAATGTACGTACTGCTCACAGAGTATTCATAAACAACATAGAAATTGATACCTAATACAAACAGGTAGACCGACCAGCTTGGTAAATCCCGCATTAGATAGAAGAATAAAAATCCAAGGACAAAGAGAATGTTCACTATATAAAATGTCAGACCATATATATTCGGGTGAAGGCTAGCATACATCATATGAAGTGCAATATAAAGGATGATCAAAAGTGAAAAATACTTCATACGCATTTGTGTGGGGATTCGATTTCCCATAACATCATCCTTTCCAAACAAACATCGGACTCTTTCTAAAGTTTAGCAGGAATGATACAGATTGACTATAACTTCTGCTATGATAAGGATGGAAAGGGGTTATTATATGAAAGAAATCATTCATGTAGTGGAAAAATTAGTGAATAAACCAAGTCCAACGGGATATACAACTCAAATCATGAAGTGGGTGCAAGGTTACATAGAAAATTTAGACTATACGGTTGAAAAAACGAACAAAGGATCCGTCCTATTTAAACTAGCTGGCAAGTCCTCATCTTCCGCACGACTTTTGACAGCTCACGTAGATACACTCGGAGCGATGGTTCGAGAAGTGAAAGCGGATGGCCGACTAAAATTAAATCGAGTAGGCGGATTTACATGGAATGCAGTGGAGAATGAAGGGTGTTCAATTCATACTCGCGATGGTCGTACATACAGAGGAACCATTCTCATGCATCAGTCTTCCGTCCATGTCTATGCAAAGTCAGGAACAATAGACCGTTCCGACGAACATATTGAAGTTCGTATAGATGAAAAGACCACCTCAAAAGATCAAACGTCTGCACTTGGAATTAGCGTAGGTGATGTTGTGAGTTTTGATGCACGCTTTGAACATACAGCTTCTGGGTTCATCAAATCCCGCCACCTAGATGACAAATTGAGTGTAGCTCTTTTACTATCTTTAGCGAAAAAGGTAAAAGATGAATCTCTATCACTGCCAGTAGATACGTATATCTATATTTCAAATAATGAAGAAATCGGCTATGGGGGTAATTCCTCCATTCCGTCGAACGTCTCCGAATACTTAGCTGTTGACATGGGAGCACTCGGAGATGGCCAAGCGTCCAATGAATACACCGTGTCTATCTGTGCGAAAGACGGGTCTGGACCTTATCACTATGAATTGACATCACATTTGATATCGCTAGCAAAAGAACACGACATCCCACATGCTGTCGATATTTACCCTTATTACGCTTCAGATGCTTCTGCAGCAGTGAAAGCGGGAGCAGATGTAAAACATGCATTATGTGGAGCAGGGATAGAATCTTCTCACGCATATGAACGAACGCATGAAGATTCGATGAACGCTACGTATCGCTTACTTGAGAAATATATATTGTCTCCGCTTGTCTAACTTGCCTTGAGACGTAAAAATACGTATGATTAGATAGGCAAAAATGAAGGAGATTAAATGAATGACGACAATAGATGAAATTCAAAAACGAAGAACTTTTGCTATCATCTCTCACCCAGATGCCGGTAAAACAACCATGACAGAAAAGCTTCTATACTTCGGTGGAGCCATTCGTGATGCAGGGACAGTCAAAGGAAAAAAGACAGGTAAATTCGCAACATCTGACTGGATGGAAATTGAGAAACAGCGGGGAATTTCTGTTACTTCGTCTGTGATGCAATTTGATTACAGAGGAAACCGTATTAATATCCTAGATACACCTGGGCACCAAGATTTCAGTGAAGATACATACCGCACACTGATGGCAGTAGATAGTGCAGTTATGATCGTAGATGCCGCGAAAGGAATTGAAGCACAGACGCTTAAACTGTTTAAAGTCTGTCGTATGCGTGGTATTCCAATATTCACATTTATTAACAAATTGGACCGGCAAGGGAAAGAACCTCTGGAACTAATGGAAGAGATTGAAGAGGTTCTTGAAATTGAATCATACGCAATGAACTGGCCGATTGGAATGGGGAAAGAGTTTCTTGGAATATATGATCGATACAACAACCGAATTGAGCAGTTCCGGACAGAAGAACAAGACCGCTTCTTAGAAATTGACGAAGAGGGGAACTTGGTACAAGATCATCCTATGAAAGCGACATCCTATTATCAGCAGGCACTAGAAGACATTCAACTGCTAAGTGAAGCAGGGAATGATTTTGATGTCGAGCGCGTGAAAAAAGGGGAGCTTACTCCTGTATTCTTTGGGAGTGCCTTAACCAACTTCGGTGTACAAACTTTCTTAGAAACCTATCTCGACTTTGCGCCAAAGCCACAGCCACGGATGACTGCAGATGGTGAAATCGTAGACCCAGCGACAAATGAATTTGCTGGGTTTATCTTTAAGATTCAAGCCAATATGAACCCGGCTCACCGAGACCGTATCGCCTTTGTTCGTATTGTTTCTGGAGAATTTAATCGTGGAATGAACATTACACTTGCACGTACCGGGAAGTCATTTAAAGTTACTTCTTCCACACAGTTCTTAGCAGATGATCGTGAAACGGTAGAATCAGCAGTAGCTGGAGACATTATCGGACTTTATGACGTGGGGAATTATCAAATTGGAGACACGGTAGTTGGAGGGAAAAAAGCATTCGAATTTGAGAAGCTTCCTCAGTTCACACCGGAATTGTTTATGAAAGTCACAGCCAAAAATGTCATGAAGTCTAAGCATTTCCACAAAGGGATCTTGCAGCTTGTACAAGAAGGCGCAATTCAATATTATAAGACTCTTCACACGGAAGATGTCATTCTCGGTGCGGTTGGTCAACTTCAGTTCGAGGTTTTTGAGCATCGCATGAAAAACGAATACAATGTGGAGGTACGTATGGAGCCGATTGGCTCTAAAGTGGCTCGCTGGATTGAAAATGAAGAAGATGTGAAAGAATCTATGACAAGCCCACGAAGTATGCTGGTGCGTGACCGCTACGATCGTTATGTTTTCTTATTTGAAAATGATTTTGCGATGCGTTGGTTCCAGGACAAATATGAGCATATGAAACTCTATAACTTGCTTTAATATAAACTTGAACAACTTTTGACGAAGTTGTTCTTTTTAATTCCATTTGGTTTCTGTCATTTGTATTCTTATGTTCGACTCTCTATGATTAAAGTAATGCACGTGGAAGGAGCCACATTAATGAACTTAAGCCGTTTTTCTATTCGCCGGCCTGTATTTACAGTTGTGACGATGCTCGTCATTTTGATACTTGGCGGTGTGTCTTTAACAAAAATACCGGTCACTTTAATTCCAAATTTAAATCCACCCATTGGTGTTGTTGTCACGAACTATTCCGGTGCATCACCGCTGGAAGTAAATGAAAAAATCACCAAACCGTTAGAATCACAATTTAGTACATTACCAGGAATTGAAACGGTTAGCAGCACTTCACAAGAGGGAGCGAATTTTATTCTCCTCCAATTTGACTGGTCAACAAATATTGAAGATGTACAACTCGACATCCTTCAACGCATCGATCTAATTCCTCTTCCTGAAGGTGCGCAGGAACCTCGCTTTTTAAAATTTGATCCATCTCAATTTCCAATCATTCAATTAGCCATTAACTCGGAGGGGCAAGAAAATATTGTAGACTTGGCGGACGAGATCGAACAACAACTGCTCCGAACAGAAGGAGTCGCCAGTGTGAGTATCTCTGGTACGATGATTGAGGATGTCATTATTGAAACAGATCCCAATGCACTTGAAGAACGTGGGTTAACGCTGACTGATGTCGTTCAATCGATTCAAGCTTCTAACGTCTCACTTCCCGGTGATCCGATTGAGACCGAAGACAATCAATTATTAACCACACGTGTCATCTCTAATCTCCAATCAACGGAGGAGATTTCTCAACTTGCCATTACTGTGAATCCGCTAACAGGTGAATCTGTAACCATTGGGGATGTCGCAGAAGTGACAATTGGCGAACGAAATCAAAGTACGATTACACGTGCAAATGATGAGCCAGCCATCCTTGTTTCCGTATTCCAAGAGTCGAGCGCCAACACTGCCAGCGTATCGACAAACTTCCAGAACAATCTCAATGAATTGTTGGACGAAGAACGATTTCAAGACGTCCATGCATCCACCCTTTTTGATCAAGGTGACTATGTAAAGCTTGCTATCAATAACATAGGACAATCCTTATTGTTTGGTGCCCTTTTTGCAATGATTGTGCTGTTTTTATTCCTTCGTGGCATCCGTAGTCCAATTATAGTCGGAGCTGCAATTCCGTATTCTGTTGTTGTGACTTTCGTTCTTATGTACTTTACGGGCTTTTCCTTGAACATCATGACATTAGGTGCTCTTGCACTAGGAATTGGAATGCTTGTGGATAATTCCATTGTGGTAATTGAGAACATTGAGCGTCATATGGGGCTAGGTAAAGAAAAAAAAGAAGCTGCACTCATCGGAACGAAAGAAATGGCGGGTGCCATTACGGCGTCCACACTTACGACGATAGCTGTATTTGTACCCGTTATCTTTTTGTCAGGGCTCATTGGGCAGCTGTTCACAGAATTTGCTATGACCATCTCATTTAGTTTATTTGCTTCTCTAGTTGTTGCTTTAACCATTATTCCGATGGCTGCAAGTATTTTCTTAAAGAAGCCAAAAGGCAATATCGAAGCGCGTCGCAAACGCTCAAAGGCGTATAACAATTATGAACGATCCATTCGTTGGGCACTTGGTCATCGTCTTGTTGTCATGCTAATTACAACTGTCTTGATCGGTGTATCTGCCTTCGGATTATTCCGTGTTGGAACAGAGTTTTTGCCGCCGACGGATGAAGGCTTTGTCACGGTACGGGCAGAATTACCAAACGGGGCATCTCTAAATGCTACAGAAGAAGTGGTTACAGATATTGAAGACCTTTTCCGTAACCAACCGGATGTCGATGTCTATACTTCGCTCATCGGCAGCACACAGCAGGGTCAGAACCAAGGTTCGGGATCACAAAATCAAGCGGAAATCTATGTCAAACTAAAAGATCTTGGAGACCGTGAACGTTCTGTCTTTGAATTTGTCGATGAATTAAAACCAGAGGTTGAAGAAAAGATAGGGGAACGAGCGGAAATTGAGTTTGCCTTACAAACAGCAGCAGGATCTACGCCGAACACGTTAACCTTTACTATGACTTCTACGAACAACGACGAACTTGAAGCAGCCGTAAAAGATATCGAAGAGCGGATTGCTTTACTAGATTATGTAACGGAAGTGACAAGTGATCTGTCTGATACGATTGAAGAAGTCATTATCGAAGTAGACAGGGAAAAAGCATTAGAGTATGGATTTGTTCCTGCACAGTTAGCTCAGTCCGTTACAGAGGCAACACGAGGAGTATTGTCAACTCAAATCGTTACCCCAGAAGATGATGTATATAGTGTATACGTTCAGTATCCAAAGGATCTGTATACTTCTGTCAGTGATCTTGTACAGTTCAAGCTCCGTGCCCCTTCAGGAAGTTTTGTAGCGCTTAATGAAGTCGCAACTGTAGATATCGCAGATTCACCTGTTTCAATACGCCAAGTAGACCAGCAACGTGCCGTGACTGTCGAACTTGCATATGAATCCAGCCAAACCTTAGGGGACATGTCTACGCGCGTGGATGAGGTCATTGAACAAGCCAATATGCCTGAAACTGTAGAGATTACATTTGGTGGAGATCGTGAACTTTTAGAAGATGCTGCTGGAGATATGGCACTTGCTGTTGTATTAGCCATAGTTTTAGTCTACCTGGTCATGGCCGCACAATTTGAATCATTCAAATATCCATTTGTCATCATCTTCACTGTTCCGCTCATTATTATCGGGATTGGAATTGGTTTATTTGCAACGAGTACCCCGGTTAGTATTCCTGCCGTGATTGGAATCTTGATTCTAGTGGGAATTGTGGTGAATAACGGAATCGTTCTTGTGGACACCATCAATAGCCGCAAGGCACAAGGCATGGGGTCGTATGATGCAATTATTTCGACTTCTCGAGACCGGATTCGACCGATTCTCATGACAGCTTTAACAACGATTCTAGGTCTAATTCCACTGGCCCTTGGACTTGGGGAAGGAACTGAGATCAATCAGCCAATGGCGATTGCAGTCATTGGCGGACTGACATCGAGTACATTTTTAACACTCTTTATTGTACCTATCATCTACAGCCTACTTGATAAAGAAACCCGTACAGCTGCGAAACCTACAAGTGGAAAAACTGGTTTACAATAGATACGTTTGTGGTATACTATTTTCATAATAAAATAGACCTTGACTCGCGTCAAAGGGGAGTAGCTTTAGGGTAGACCCTATTTCATAGTCGTCAAGACATGGCTTAGCCATCGGTTATGATTGGTAGAAATGATTCTGCTTAGCAAGACCTTTGCCTTTTTTAGGCATAGGTCTTTTTTTGTGTTCAAAATTGGAGGAGTGAGAAAATGGAAGCAATAATATTGGAATATGGTTGGGTGTTACTTGTCCTCATCATACTAGAAGGCTTGTTGGCTGCTGATAACGCAGTCGTAATGGCCGTCATGGTAAAACATTTACCTAAAGAACAGCAAAAGAAAGCCTTGTTTTATGGATTAATGGGTGCTTTTGTATTCCGGTTGGCAGCCCTATTCTTAATTACATTCTTAGTTAACATTTGGCAAGTACAAGCACTCGGAGCCGCCTATTTGCTCTTTATTTCCATAAAGCATTTATGGGACCAGCGAAAACATAAAGAAGAGCTCGCTGATACACATCAGATTGAAACAAAAGGTTCAAGTTTTTGGGTGACAGTACTTAAAATAGAGCTAGCGGATATTGCCTTTGCTATTGACTCGATGCTTGCTGCCGTAGCAATTGCTGTAACGCTTCCTGAAGTAGGAAATTTTGATGTAGGTGGAATTAATGGTGGTCAGTTTGCTGTCATGTTCTTTGGTGGTGTGGTTGGTCTGATCATTATGCGATTTGCAGCTCATAAATTTGTCCAATTACTTGCAAAATATCCATCTCTTGAAACAGCAGCCTTTTTAATTGTTGGATGGGTAGGGGTAAAGCTGTTGGTTCTTACATTATCACACCCAGGTGTTGGTATCCTAGATGAACATTTCCCGCACTCAACTGTGTGGAAATCCATTTTCTGGTCTGTTCTTATTATCATTGCAGTCGGCGCATATTTCATAGGTGTTCTTCAGAATAAAAAGATTGAAGGGTCTAAGATGTAAAAAAGGTAGGAGAAATCCTATCTTTTTTTTCGTATGTTTTCTATACTGAAATGTATAGAAATTGAGGAGACTGGTGATATGAAACAAGTTCCAATCCCATCCACAAAGAAATTTACACCCGCACAGATAATTGTATCGTATTATTTTATTGCGATTGCCATTTCTGTGGGTTTGCTATCGCTTCCTGGTGTAAAAGAACAAGACGTCCAAATTTCATTTATCGATACGATATTTATAGCAGTGAGTGCAGTAAGCGTAACCGGCCTATCCCCCGTAAATATAGCGGATACTTACACCGCTTTCGGATATATAATCATCATTGTGATTCTGCAATTGGGTGGAATTGGAATTATGTCAATCGGAACATTTATTTGGCTAATTGCAGGTAAAAAGATAGGTCTACGTGAGCGTCAATTGATTATGATTGACCATAACCAGCCCAATTTATCTGGGGTTGTAAAACTGATTCGAGAAATTGTGAAAATCCTGTTGCTTATTCAACTAATTGGTGCGACCATTCTTTCCTTATACTATTTACAGTTTTATGAAAATCCTCGATTTGCCATTTTGAATGGAGTCTTCTCGACGGTATCCGCAACCACAAATGGCGGGTTCGATATTAATGGAAACTCCCTCCAATCGTTTCATCAAGATTACTTTGTTCAAGTGATTCATATGATTTTAATTGTTATGGGAGCCATTGGCTTTCCTGTATTGATTGAAGTGAAAGAATTTTTATCGAATAAAAATAAAGCGTTCCGTTTTTCATTGTTCACCAAAATCACAACGGTTACATATGGATTGTTGCTCATAATTGGCGCAATCGGTATTTATGTTCTTGAATACTTTAATACGTTTCGCTATTTGCCATGGCACGAGGCTATTTTTGGTGCTCTCTTTCATTCAGTATCGTCTCGTTCAGGTGGATTGACGACAATGAATGTGGAGATGTTTGACCAAGGAACTAATTTTTTCATGTCTTTCCTGATGTTTATTGGTGCGTCTCCCAGCTCAGTTGGTGGAGGAATCCGAACAACTACCTTGGCGATTGCCCTATTATTCTTAATCAATTTTTCTCGAGGTAAAAATCAAATCCAAATCTTTGGGCGAGAAATTCATTTAATTGATGTGTTCAGGTCCTACGCTGTTATTTTACTCGCTGCTTTAATGGTGATTTTTTCTGCTATCCTTTTAACGGTGACAGAGCCTACCATTCCCATTACAGCACTTATCTTTGAAATCACTTCCGCTTTCGGTACATGTGGAATGTCACTAGGTGTAACAGACGATTTGTCTGGTATAGGAAAAGTGACCATTATGATTCTCATGTTTATCGGACGAGTCGGATTAATATCATTCCTCTTTACATTAGGTGGGAAGTCCAATTCAACGAACTATCATTATCCGAAAGAACGTGTCATTATAGGATAAAGAAAATCGGGGTCTCAGATGAGATCCCGATTTTTTTATGCATCAAGCGAGAGGATAGTTTGGTCCTTGTCGAATAGATACAGGACAGGGACAGGGCCCTGTTCTTTCCCTACAACTCGTCCATCCATTTCAGTTACATACGCTTTTTTAAATAAATCTCGCTCTAGTAAGCCTTGTTTGGATAATTCTGGGTAGTGTTTGATGGATTGAAGTACTTCTTTTAATAGCACTGTTCGCAACTCCGGTGTCACAGTCTCTGTCCACCAAACATTACGTGGGATGAACTTTTGATGAGATAAGTAGTCTAGTTTCATATACGATAGTGCAAGATCTGTATTTATTCCACATGATGCAAGAAAAGCTTGAAGGCGAATAAATAGATCATCGAACTGATGACCAATTCGTGACCAATTATGGGAATCCCAATAGGTGCCATACTCTTGGAAGAAATCAAACGGTGTCTCAAATAAATCGGTGACGATATATTCGATAGAGCGAGTGAATTTTTGACTATTCCAGTATTTCTCTAAAATATCTTCTACTTGTTTGATGCGGACGATATCTTCAAATGAGAGAACGGAATTCCCTACAATTTCATAAGGAGCTTGATCTACAAATTGATAGCCATATTTCTCCGCATCGATCCGAAGCCCCGTCCCTCTAAGCAGTTTTAAAAATCCGAGTTGTAACTCTTCAGGTCTCATTGCAAATACGTCATTAAACGTTTTCTTGAACGATTGATAGTCTTCTTCCGGTAGCCCTGCGATTAAATCCAGATGCTGATCTATTTTTCCACCTTCTTTTACCATCGTGACCGTGCGTTTCAACTTTTCAAAATTCTGTCGGCGTTTAACGAGGTCATTCGTTAAATCATTGGTGGATTGCACGCCAATTTCAAATCGGAATAATCCCGGAGGTGCATGTGTATTCAAGTACTCAATCACTTCAGGACGCATAATATCTGCCGTAATTTCAAATTGAAAGACGACACCGGGTTGGTGCTCATTGATTAAGAATTCAAACATTTCCATTGCATAGCTCCGTGAAATATTAAACGTCCGATCAACAAATTTAATGACACGTGCTCCGTTATCCATTAAGTAGCGAATGTCTTCTTTCACATGTTCTCTAGCAAAGTATCGAACACCCACTTCGATAGAAGATAGACAGAATTGACAGGAAAACGGGCAGCCACGACTTGTCTCAATGTATGTGATTCGTTTGGCAAAAGAGTCTTTATCCTGTTCGAAGAGGTAGGGAGAGGGGCTAGTACGTAAATCAAGTTTAGGTGGCAACATGTGAATTTTATATGCCCCTTCAAGAAGGTAGGCAATACCAGCAACTTCATTTAATTCCCGCTCACCAGCTCTATATTCTAAAAACTGTTTAAAAGCTTCTTCGCCTTCCCCTACTACAATAAAATCGATTTCGGGATAGTCTTTTATCCACTTGTCAGTGTCGTAAGAAACTTCTGGGCCACCTAATACAATCGTTGTTTGAGGAGAAATCGTTTTATAAAGTCGAATCACTTTAATCGTCTCTTCAATATTCCAGATATAACAGCTAAAGCCTAAAATGGCAGGCTTATGTTGATAGATGTCGCTTACTATCGATAGTGTGGGATCTTTAATGGTGAATTCTTTAATGGCTATGTCAAAATAAGTACCAACATAAGCAGCTAAATGACGAATAGCTAAATTCGTATGAATGTATTTTGCGTTTAAAGTGGTCAAAAGTGTATTCATGTCATCTTCCTTTCACATTTTTATTTTAGCAGGAGAAACCTGTCGACAATATAGGTAAAATAGACTATGCCAAAATGTCCGTAAATATGGAATAATCAGAATATGGAGAATTATTTTAGTTATAATGGGAAGGGGATCGGGTATAGTGATTGTAGAAGGAGCTTTTCAACGGAAGTATGAATACATTTTTGATAAATTTTCAATGGGTATTCTGGTCATAGATGCAAACGGTTGCATCCGTGAAGTAAATGAGAACGCGTTAACTCTCTTAGGCGTTTTGAAAAGTGATATCCAAGATCAATTCATTCGATATCTTACAACTAAATTTAAAATCGAAACTACTATAGTAAATCAAGTAGCAAGACATTTAAAAAATACACAATTAGCAACTGAAGTATTTCCAGTTATGAACGGAAAAGGAGTCTTTAAATCTCTGAAAATAACTATCCATTGGATGATAACTGATCAAATGTATTTCATCCTAATAGAAGATTTGACAGAACAACTCTCGTTAAAAGAACGGCTAGCCCAATCTGAGTCATTAAATAATCTCGGGCAACTTGCCGCGAGTATTGCTCATGAAATCCGAAATCCAATGACATCTTTAAAAGGATTTGCTCAATTAATGGAAACCGAAACGTCAGACCGTGGCACCAGATATATACGTATTATTGAACAAGAATTAGATCGGATTGATAAGATCTTAAATGAGTTTTTAACGCTATCTAAGCCCAAACCGTTAAATATCGAAGTGATTGAGGCAAATGAACTAATTCAATGTATTATCGATTTTATGAGTCCGCAAGCATTACTAACAGGGGTTATAATTGATTTTGATCATAAAGAACCGATTTACTTCGAAGCAGACCGCCTTCTTACCAAACAGCTACTTATCAATAGTATCAAAAATGCCTTGGAAGCCATGCATGATGGAGGTACCATTTGTGTATCCCTTTCAAAGAGAGATAATGAAGTCCTCATTAGTGTGCAAGATCAAGGGACTGGCTTAGACTTAGAAAATCTACCTATGTATTTTGAAGCGTTTTATACAACAAAAGAAAATGGCACTGGTCTAGGTCTAGCTCATGCTGCTCAAGTGATGAAAGATTTAAACGGTCGAATCGAAATTGATAACAATCTATCTGGCGGAGCTAGTTTTTACTATTATTTCCCAATTAAGCATCGCTCATGTGTTTTGACATAACATTTCATTCCTACTATAATTATAGCATTGTATAGGAGATGGGTGGGCGGAAGTATGGCTTCTGAAAAAGAACGGCTTGAAGCACTCAAACTATTTATAGTGCTTTCACGGTCACATAAAGTATTACATGAAGCAACGAATCAATTTTTTCAAGATAATGGATTAAATCCGACAGAATTTGCAGTGCTTGAACTTCTTTTTCATAAGGGGAGACAACCGCTTCAAAAAATCGGTAACAAAATTTTATTAGCCAGTGGGTCCATCACATATGTAGTCGATAAACTTGAAAGACGTGGATTTATTCGACGGATTGCTAGCGAAGAGGATCGTAGAGTAACGTATGCAGAGATTTCTGAAGAGGGAAAGGCATACATGGATGAACTGTTTCCACGTCATGAACTTCAGTTAGTTGAACTACTAAACGTTTTGGATGACAAGGAAAAGGCTACCTTAACAGAGCTACTTAAAAAGCTTGGTTTATCTATAAAAAATTTATCGAATTAAAAGGAGAGAGCCTGTTTATCTCTCTCCTTTTTTGTGAATTATTCCGTTTCTAGTGTTTCTAACATCATTAAGAATTCCCCGGTCTTTGGTGTGTCTGTAGAATCATAAATCATAGCACGCACGATATGTCCTTCTGTTTCAAAGACATATCCAGATACTTTTCCATTTTCGAAATCCATCTCATATCCTTGTGCCATATCTTGGTTCGGTAATTTGGTAGGAGAAGAAATCTCCATCACTGTGGCTCCTGACTCAGATGCTTGAATCGTATCTTGCAAAGTCTGGACAAGTTGCGTGCGGTCTGTGCCTTCTTTAGCAAATGTCTCGATTCGCATAAATAAACCATCGTTTTCTTTGAAAAAAACCACATCTTTGTTTGGTTCTTCGCCTGTCAACTCATACCCTTCCATTAATTCAAGAGAAAATGGTTGATTGTCACTGGCAATTCGTTCCCCTAAAGCTTCATTTGTTTCCTCTGTTTCTTCTGTATTCTCTTCATTTGTTTCTTCCGTTTCCGTTGTATCTGTATCTTCTACTAGATTCGTATCAGATCCCGAAACTTGTTCTTCTGATTCTTCCGATGTGGTCGTGCCACAAGCAGATAACAATAAAATAAGTGCAGATGAAGTTGTAAGATGTTTCCATTTGTTCATTCTAACATCACTCCTTTTCATAGTAGACGATTATAAGCATAAAACGTTTCACTCGATGGGCAAGATGAGGAATAGAAGGGCGAGAGCTGTGATATGCGTCACAATCAAAAGTGGCATGCTTTTTTTCCACTCATATAACAATCCCCATAAAGTACCTACGACGAAACCTGCAATTGCCCCGTAAAAGAATCCTCCTACACCAAGAGAAATGGCAAAAAGAGCAGCGGCGGCTAGTACAGCATAAAATGTCGGTAAATATTTCTTTAAATATTGCTGTACAAACCCTCTCCAAAAAATTTCTTCTGCAGGTGCAATAAGAAAGAACAATAAGAGATAATGCCAAATTGTAGAAGGTCCATAACTTACTAAAAATGAGTGGATGGACTGAACGGACAGGAAAGGTAGCCAATCGATTATCCAATAGCTTGCTGCAAAGATAGCATACGTGATTGTTCCATACCCCACGCCAAGAAGCAAATATTCAAGTGTTTGGACGTCATCTTCAAGGGAAGCGAAGAAAAACGAGACCCCCATGAGAAATAAGATAGCAAACGTATAGAAATACCAAAAAGTAGAGCTACTTTGGAACGTGAAAAAAAATAATAAATAGGCTATAGCCAATATTGCGAAAAATTTATAAAATTGTAATGATTGCATTCTGGTCGCCTCCTTACCTTCATAGTATACTATGTTGTACAGGTCAAGGGGAGAGAAGTTGAAGAGAAAGAAAAAATCGCAAAACCTAAAGGTTCTGCGACTTATTCCGAGTCACTGCCATGAATAATTGTATAGCGTTTATGGTTGATGACTGTTTTTTCTTCCATCTCGAGTTCATCAAAATTCTCCATAAAAGTTAAATCCACGATAACGGAGTTTTCATTTACTTTTTCAACAATTCCTTGCAAACCGTCTTTAAATTCGACGATATTACCTACTTCTGCAATTTTCAATGGTTATGTCCCCCTTCTCTATAAAGACATTTTGCATGAATTTTGCAATTTCGTAAAGTGAAATCTACTAAAATAAGTCTTGAGGTATAGGTATGAATCCATTTGATGCACTAAAAAGAGGCGAGTTAAGAGAAATCGTCATGAGTAGTAAAGAATTTTTACTTGTTCGTGACGAATTAACAAAGCGACCAGATTTTAAACACTTTATTGGAACCGCCAGAAAAGGCGGAGAAGTATGTTTTATTTGGAGTGAAGAAGCTAGGACATAATTCGTAAACTATGGGGAAATAGGATATACTGTTAAATAGTGGGGGGGTGCACAGTGACTGATAATTTAATCGAAGAATTAGAAGAGGCGCGCAAACGGATGATTCAATGTGCATCTGAAAAAGGCCTCTCCGATCAATCTACTATTCAATTGAGTAAGGAACTCGACCAACTTTTGAATCAATATTATAAAGAATATCAAAAAAAATAATTTTTTCAATAAAGTAGGTTTAACTTTTTGACGGTGGGAAATACTAAATATGAACACAGCAATATTCTCATTTCCCCCTTTTTAAGAATCATTCAATTCGTTGAATGGTTCTCTTTTTTTGCCCTCATTCTTCTCTCATGTATACTAAAGAAAAGGGGGAATTGAGAATGCAGATAGGATTTATTGGAACAGGCGTCATGGGGAAAAGTATAGTTAGACATTTACGCAACGGTGGACACAACGTACATATATACACACGGACAAAATCAAAAGCACTCGATTTAATTGAAGAAGGTGCCATTTGGCAAGATTGCCCACGTGCTGTAGCCGATCACTCTGAAGTAGTTTTTACAATGGTAGGCTACCCGAATGACGTAGAAGAAGTTTATTTGAGCCAAGAAGGCATACTGGAATCATCTGCCCCTTCCTATTTCGTAGACTTAACTACTTCTACTCCTGAACTTGCCCAGCGTTTGGCTAAAGTGGCTGAACAAAAAGGAAAGACGTGTTTAGATGCTCCCGTATCTGGTGGAGATATCGGTGCTCAAAATGGAGTGTTGTCGATCATGATTGGTGGAGATGAAGAGGCAGTAATCGATTTAATGCCTCTATTTCAGTTATTTGGTAAAAATATCGTCTATCAGGGTCTTCCTGGTACGGGCCAACATACAAAGATGTGTAATCAAATTGCCATTGCTTCGACTATGGTTGCAGTTTGTGAATCACTCACATATGGTAGACGGGCGGGCCTCGATTTATCAAAGGTTTTACAGTCAATTACTCAAGGAGCAGCAGGGTCTTGGTCACTTTCCAATTTAGGACCTAAAATGATTGATGAGGATTATGCACCAGGTTTCTTTATCAAACACTTTATAAAAGATATGGGAATTGCGCTGGATGAAGCCAGCCGAATGGGGATACAATTACCAGGTTTAGAGGGAGCAAAACAATTGTACGATGAACTACTGGAAGAGGGATATGGAGAAGAAGGAACTCAAGCTATTGTGAGAAGCTACAAAAAGTATTGGTAAGAATAGGCAGACAATGTGTCTGCCTATTTTTTATAGGGATTTTTTTGCGAGCGTCGATATTCGGACGGAGAAGGAGTTGAGGTGAGGGATTGGAAACGAGGTTTTTTTCCCGTTTGAGATGATTGAAAATAGACATGAACATACTTTGCAATGATCCTTTTTGCTGTGGTGAGATTCATATAAGTAGAAGGATTTGCATAGGAAAAGTCCAGCTTTCCAAGATGAGGAAGCTGTTTGTCTTCCGGTGTCACAGGTAAGTGAAACAAATAGCCATGGAATTCAACAAGAGTAGTCGAGTGCTGTTTGCTATTAGACGGATTTTCAGAAAAATGAAGACCGATTTTTTTTGCGTATCCAGAGTCAATTAGTTTCTCTAAGGTTTCCTTTTTTGCTTGGTATAATGGTTTTTTATCAAGTGCTGTCTTTGCATGTCGATTGATTGAATAAAGAGCTTGAGCAATTTCTATGCACTGAGATTTTGTTAATTTCATTGGTGACCCCTTTTTTATTCAGTATACCAAATTATTCTCGCACGAAGAAGTAGAATACGGTATGATATGAGTGAATATTCATTCAACTTTAGGGGGTTATGACTTGAAAACGTTTATTATTACAGGTGGTTCATCAGGAATGGGAAAATATATGGCGAAAAAGTTTCTACAAGAAGGAAACAATGTAGTCGTTACAGGGAGAGATTTAGAGAAGTTACATCATGTTAAAGCTGAGTTTGAGTCACTCGGACCGATTGAAATATTTCAAATGGATGTTCGAGAGCCTGAGCATTGCGCAGCTATGGCAGCGTTTACCATTAAAAAGTTCGGCACGATCGATGGGCTCATCAATAATGCAGCAGGAAACTTTATCGTTGCTGCAGAGAAATTAAGTCCCAATGGATGGAAAGCAGTAATCGATATCGTGTTAAATGGTTCCTTTTACTGTTCACAAGCTGTGGGGAAGTATTGGATTGAAAATGACAAAAAAGGATGTATTCTCAATATGCTTGCAACGTATGCGTGGGGGGCAGGGGCAGGGGTTATCCATTCTGCAGCTGCTAAAGCTGGTGTCATGTCTCTGACGCGTACGCTAGCTGTAGAGTGGGGTTCTCAATATGGTATACGTGTAAATGCTATTGCTCCAGGTCCTATTGAGCGGACAGGAGGAGCAGACAAGCTATGGGAGTCAGAAGAAGCTGCTGAGCGTACTTTAAAATCTGTGCCGCTAGGACGGTTAGGAAAGCCCGAGGAAATTGCAGAGCTTGCTTATTTTATCTTATCTGACAAAGCGTCCTATATGAACGGGGAAATTGTTACACTTGATGGAGGACAATGGTTAAATAGTCACCCTTTCTGATGTATGTTTCGTTTTCATGAAATATCTGTGATATGATGAAAAAGTAGAAAAAGGAGTAGATTGCTATGCTTTCAGTTAGCTCGAAAGAGTTTTTGAAACTTCCTATTACTGACTTCATCATCTCAGCAGATAAGGTAGCTCACGTTCAATTAGGAAATTACGCAGAACATGCATTACTAGTATTAACAAAGACCGGTTATTCTTCCATTCCCGTCTTGGATATGAGTTATCGGATGCACGGTATGATATCGGTCCAACAAATTACAGATGAGATTCTTGGTCTTGATCGAATCGAATACGAGCGCTTAGCGGAAATTAAAGTGGATTCCATTATGTCGAAAGAATTTGTGAAAATCCATATTAATGATACGTTTCAAAAAGGGTTAGATCTCTTAATTAATCATCCATACATCTGTGTTGTCGATGATCAACAAACTTTCTTAGGCATTTTAACGCGACGTGTCGTGATGAAGCAACTGAAAAAACATTTATATGTCTCCATGGTGTAAGACCCTTTCTTTGAAGGGTCTTTTCTTACGAGGTGAAAGGGGGGTGCGTGATGTATTCGGATGAAGAAGTTCTCATCACGCTTCACGATGAACAAAATATGAGAAAGGCGGCAGAGCGTTTATTCTTAACACAACCAGCCCTGTCACTCCGATTACAGGCTATTGAAAAACAATGGGGAGCTCAGCTCTTCATTCGTTCTCAAAAAGGGTTACTGCCGACTCCCGAAGGAGAGCTGGTCATTTCGTTTAGTCGCGATATTCTCCAGAAGAAAGAACATACACTTGATCAATTGCAACTGTTATCTTCTAAAGTGCATGGAACACTGAAAATAGCATGTGCCTCGATTGTCGGACAAAACTGGTTACCTTCCGTACTAAAGAAATATGTAGAGTTGTTCCCTGATGCGAAGATTTCGTTGCATACAGGGTGGAGTTCGGAAATTGTTCGGTCGATTTCTGATGGAGATGCTCAAATCGGAATCGTACGAGGGCAAACCGATTGGAAAGGTAAAAAGATTCATTTATTCCGTGATACATTGTATTTGGTTGATCAAGAGCTTACTTCTGTGGAAGATTTACAACAGACAAGTAAACCATTCATCCAATTTAAAAGTGATTCCAGTTATTATCAAGAGATTCAAAAGTGGTGGCAAAAAAACTTTTCTGTTACACCAAAACAACAAATTGTGGTGGATCAAATTGAAACGTGTAAACAGATGGCTTTAAACGGACTAGGCTATGCGATTTTACCAGCAATCACCTTGTCTGAATATGATCACATCAATAAAATACCACTTCTCCATGATGATGCAACGTTTGAATTAACAAGAGACACATGGCTGATTGGCTATGATGCAGCTTTTGAACTTCCACAAGTTGCCGCTTTTGTCGATGTAGCAACTGAAAAGTAAAAGGATGATCCCTCAGGTGAAGGGATCATCCTTTTTAAGTGTTTACAGAAGTTGAGTGCAAGTCGAGCTGCTTGCGTCGCATCCAAATAGCTGTTAAGAAAAATGTGCCAAGTAAGACGAGTGAGCCGACGACGAAAGGTAAATTGTAATTCCAGTCGAAAAGCAATCCAGCGAGAGCTGGTCCCACCATATTACCCAAACTCATATACGCATTATTCATACCTGCGGCAAAGCCCTGTTCTGTACCTGCAAGCTTGGAAACGACCGTGTTCACAGCCGGACGGATTAATGTAACAGCAATTGAGAAAAGTGTCGCGACGAGTAGGATGCTAAAGAATTGATGGACAAACAACATCCCAAATAACGTAACAGCCGCAAAGACTAGGCTACTAAGAATGATTTGCATCTCTCCAAAACGTTTAAACAAACGGTCAATCATAAACATTTGGATCACGACGCCAACAAAACCACCGGCTGTTAAGACAATCGCAATTTGTTCAGGTGAAAAACTAAACTTATAGTTCATATAGAGGGCAAATGTTGCTTGGAAATTAGCGATTCCAAATGAAAAGACAAAAATAATCAGAAGCATCATGAAATACGGTGTATAAAAGGATCTTCGCATCTGCTGAACAATATTTTCTCGCGATTTCGTCGGATCGACAATTTCTTTATTTCGTATGTCAGGCAAGACGAAGAGAGAGAACACCATGGCAAGTAGCGCTGTCGCGGATGAGACATAAAAAGGGAAATTTAAACTGATCGCAGAAAATAATCCACCAATACCAGGTCCAATCATGAACCCAAGTGACATGGCGGCTCCAATATACCCCATTCCTTTTCCACGATCTTCATATGTTGTAATATCTGCCACAAAAGCCATCGTTGGAGGAATTAAAAAAGCTCCACCAATTCCGCTGACGAAACGTGCAGCGTATAACATCCATTCGTGTGTCGCTGTTCCAAACCAGAGCTGAGATAGTCCGAATAATGCAAGGCCAATGACAATCAATTTTTTTCTGCCGTATTTGTCGGATAAATCACCAGCTATTGGAGAAAACACAAATTGGGCAAATGCAAACGCTGCAATGATAAGACCTAACGCTTGACCTGCCGCTCCAAACGTCTCCAAATACTTTGGCATGATGGGCACGATGAGCCCGATACCTGCCATGATGATGAACATATTGAACATTAATAAATAAATGATGAATGGATTTGATTTCTTCATCTGACTCCTGCTTTCTGCGTGTGTTCGATGAAAGAAGTATAGCATAATTACATGAGAATAAATAATTCGGACGTTCAATAGAAAACGTGCATGCGATACCCGCATGCACGTCAAACGATTAATTCGAATTCATACTCATTTTAAATTCAAGGAACAACTCATTATACTTACCGAGCATTTTTGGCCCTAAATTTTGATAGACTTCTAAACGGTCACGCATTTCTTCAGTTGGGTAGAAGCGATCGTCACCCGTCACTTCGGGGTCCATCAAATCAATAGCACTAAGATTCGGAGTGGAATAACCGACATAATCTGCATTTTGCGCAGCAACTTCAGGGTCCAACATAAAGTTGATAAATTTGTGAGCACCTTCCACATTCCCAGCTGTCTTAGGAATAATCATATTATCAAACCATAAGTTCGAACCTTCTTCAGGAACGCTGTAATCAATATCTTCATTCACCCACATAATATCTGCTGCCTGACCAGACCAAACGAGTGCAATTGCAGCTTCACCGCGACGCATCGTTTCCACGATTTCATCACCAATAATTGCTTTTACATTCGGGCCAAGTTCAATGAGACGGTCCGTTGCTTCACGTAATTCCTCTTCATCAGTGGAGTTAAGTGAATATCCTTGTGAATTTAACCCCATCCCAATCACTTCACGTGCACCATCGACTAAAATAACTTGTTGCTTTAATTCAGGAGACCATAAGTCATTCCAACTTTCAAAAGTTTGTCCATCTAAAAGAGTTGGATTGAATGCAATTCCTACCGTACCCCAAAAGTAGGGGATGGAGTATTGATTTCCGGGATCAAATGGTAAATCAAGAAAGTACGGATCAATATGATCTAAGTTCGTAAGCTTCGATTGATCGATGGGATGTAATAAATCTTCTTCTCTCATTTTTTCAATCATATACTCCGAAGGCATCGCTACATCAAATCGTGTCCCACCTTGTTGAATTTTTGTTAGCATCGCTTCGTTCGAATCAAAAGTCTCATAAATAACACGAATGCCTGTTTCTTCTTCGAATCGATCGACTAGCTCAGGGTCAATATATTCCCCCCAGTTAAAGACGGTAATCGTATCAGAGCTTGCTCGGCTCGAAGTATCCGTTAATTGAGTGTTGATATAAAATAACACAACTACGACGGCAAGTAAGCCACTCGTCATTTGAATAATTGATTTCATTTAGGCACCCCCGCTTGGAAAGGTGTCTTTGCCCGGCTGACCACAAAGTAGTAACCTAGCACAAGAACCATCGTAACAATAAACAGTAATCCTGATAATGCATTGATTGTTAATGTAATTCCTGAACGAGCCATCGAGTAGATCTCGACAGAAAGAGTAGCGAAGCCATTCCCAGTCACGAAGAACGTAACAGCAAAGTCATCAAGAGAATATGTGAGGGCTAAGAAAAAGCCTGCAAAGATTCCGGGCTTGATGTATGGAATGATGACTCGTGTAAAGACGTCTCGGCGAGTTGCGCCAAGATCTCGCGCGGCATCCACCAGTGTTGCACTCATTTCTTGAAGTTTTGGAAGTACCATGATGACGACGATCGGCACACTGAATGCGATATGCGAAATCAGTACGGATGCAAATCCTAATCGTATCCCAATCATCGTAAAGAGAATTAAGAAAGATGCTCCAATAATGACGTCTGGTGACACGATTAATACATTGTTTAACGAAAGTAAAGATTGGCGTAATCGTTTATTCGTTACATAAACTATACCCACTGCTCCTAGAACACCAATGGCTGTTGAAATGAGAGCTGATAATAATGCAATAATCAATGTATTAACAACAATGGTTAGTAAACGCGTATCTTGGAAGACTGCCGCATAGTGTTCCCAAGTAAATCCTTCAAAGTTTGACATGTTGCCTGCACTATTGAAGGAATAAAAGATTAAGTAAAAAATAGGCGCATATAGGACAATAAACACTAAAGCTAAATATACTTTTGCGAATTTACTAGTAGTTCCCACGGCCATTCACTCCTTTCTCACGGTCACCCGTCAGAATCATAATAATGACCATGAACACGATGAGGAACACAGCAATGGTAGATCCCATTCCCCAGTTTTGTGTCACAAGGAATTGTTGTTCAATCGCTGTTCCAAGTGTAATGACTTTGTTACCAGCAATCAGTCGCGTAATCATGAAGAGTGAGAGGGCAGGAATAAATGTGGCTTGAATACCTGCTTTAACTCCGCCAATTGCGAGCGGCCAAATCACTTTACGAAACGTTACCCACGAGGAAGCGCCTAAATCTTTCGAAGCATCAAGTAGGGCGGGATTTAATTTATCCAATGAATTGAAAATCGGTAACAACATAAATGGAATGAAAATATAGACAGAAACAAACACAAAACTAAAGTCTGTATAAAGAATCTGTTGTCTTTCAAGGCCTAAAAAGGATAAGAAATTGTTAACGGATCCATTCATTCCAAAAATTCCAATGAATGCATACGTTTTTAATAACAAGTTGATCCAAGATGGAATGATAATCATCAGTAACCACAGTTGTTTCTGCTTCGTCTTCGTAATAAAATACGCAGCAGGATAGGCAATTAATAACGTAAAGAATGTGATAAGAAATGCATACCAAAAAGAACTTAGAGTTAATGAGAGATACGTTCCACTAAAAAAGTTTTGATAATTCTCTAAAGTGAAGTTGCCTTGGATATCAAAGAACGAGTAATATCCTACTAAGACGAGTGGAGCGAGTACAAAAAGCACCATCCATATGTAGTACGGAATCATGAGAAATGTGCGTGATTTAGTTTCCATGGCCTTCAACCCCGTACGACTCCAGTCGGCGATCAAAATCTTCTTCCGATTCATTTAAACGCATAATGTGAATCGCTTCTGGATCGAAATCAAGACCTATGGTTGCACCGACTTCTGCTTTTCTCGTTGAATGAACCAGCCACTCGTTGCCTTCATCATCGTAAGTGGATAGTTCGTAGTGAACGCCACGGAATAATTGTGTATCCACGCGAACATTCATCTTTCCTTGATCAACGAAAGTAATTTCTAAATCTTCTGGACGAATAACGACGTCGACTTTTTCACCAGGCGTTAATCCTTTATCGACACATTCGAATTCTTTCGTACCGATTTGAACTCGGTAATCTGCAATCATCAGGCCTTCGACAATATTTGATTCCCCAATAAAATCGGCAACAAAACGGTTGATTGGCTCGTCATAGATATCGAGTGGTGTACCACTTTGGATTATCTGACCTGCGTCCATAACAAAAATCTCATCGGACATAGCGAGTGCTTCTTCTTGATCGTGCGTTACAAAAATAAATGTCTTTCCGAGACGTTGTTGAAGTTCGCGTAATTCGTATTGCATTTCTGTACGTAATTTTAAATCCAGTGCGGATAGTGGTTCATCGAGTAGAATGATTTCAGGGTCATTGACTATAGCGCGAGCTATGGCCACACGTTGCTTTTGACCTCCAGACATTTCACTGATTTCTCTTTTTTCATAGCCACTCAAATTGACAAATTTAAGAGCTTCATTGACTTTTTGATCGATTTCAGTCGATTTCATTTTTTTTATACGCAATCCAAACGCAATATTCTCATACACATTCAAGTGCGGGAACAAAGCATAGTCTTGAAAGACGGTATTGACTTGACGATGGTTCGCTGGAACGTCATTGATCAATTTTCCATTTAAGTAAATGGAACCGGAAGAAGGTTGGATAAATCCAGCAATTAATCGCAAGATGGTCGTTTTTCCACAACCAGATGGGCCTAGTAGGGTATAAAATTTACCGCGTTCTAGTTCGAAATTAATTGTATGTAAAACGGGCTGTGCATTTGCATACGCCTTGCTCACATTTTCAAAGCGAATAATGGGTTCATTCGACACGTTTCTACCTCCATAAGTTGACAAAGATTAGAATTTATTTTATCACAACTTTCCTTCGATATCGAAAGTATTTTCATGTATGATTACTATAGCAGCAAGAAATGGGATTGGGGGAGAGAGTATGAAGCAAGAATTCGTTGTCATTGGTCTGGGTCGCTTTGGGGGGAGTATCGTTAAAGAGCTCATCGAACAGGGTGCTGACGTCATGGCGATTGATATAGAAAGTGAACGAGTAGATGAGTTTGCTCCGATTGCAACACAAGCAGTCGTTGCAGATACGACGGATGAAGCTGTGTTGAAATCGTTAGGTATTCGCAATTTTGATCACGTGATTGTTGCGATAGGAGACAATATTCAATCGAGTATTTTGACAACATTGATGTTAAAAGAACTTGGTGTGAAACGAATCACAGTAAAAGCGCAAAATGATTACCATGAAAAAGTCTTAAGTAAAATTGGGGCAGATAATGTTGTTCACCCTGAACGAGATATGGGTATTCGAATTGCGAATAATATTTTGTCGAACAATGTCCTCGATTATTTAGAAATATCCGATGAACATTCCATCATGGAATTGATCGTGAATTCGAAGCTAGCTGGTAACTCTTTAATTGACTTAGATATCCGAGCAAAATATGGAATTAATATTGTTGCCATTAAACGAGGTAAATCCATTATTGTATCTCCACAGGCAGATGAAAAATTGCAGTTGAATGACATTATGATCATTATCGGAGCGGACGTAGATATTAACCGTTTCGAGAAAAAAGTATTTAATTAATGAAAAGAAGCACCCTTCCAAAGAAAGGTGCTTTTCTTATATTTCCATGATGATGGGTAAAATCATCGGTTTACGTTTTGTTTTTTCATACAGATGTGGTCCCAAAACATTGCTGATTTCTGACTTAAGGTCATCCCATCCTTCCGGGTTCTCTTTTACCAGACTCTTTAAATGTCGATTTAACATCTGCTGAGCTTCATTGATCATCATCCCAGACTCACGCATGTAGACAAACCCACGTGAAATAAGGTCAGGACCCGAAACGATTCGTTTTTTCTTCATGTCTGCTGTCACAACGACAATGACAAGTCCTTCTTCTGAAAGAACACGTCGATCGCGTAGCACGATATTACCGATGTCACCAATTCCGCTTCCGTCAATATAAACATCTCCAGAAGGAACGCGTCCTGCAACTGTTGCATCTTCAGCCGTCAGTGCAAGTACGTCTCCATTTTCCATGATAAATGTATTTTCTTCCGGCACATCACAATCGACTGCAAGCTCACTGTGTAGCTTCAACATACGATATTCCCCGTGGATTGGCATAAAGAATTTTGGTTTCATCAAACGAAGCATTAGTTTTTGTTCTTCTTGCGAACCATGCCCTGAAGTATGAATATTGTTTAGCGAACCATGAATCACTTCGGCTCCAGCTCGGTACAACAAGTTGATTGTTCGGTTTACACTTCCTCGGTTCCCCGGAATCGGAGAAGAAGAGAAGATGACCGTGTCGCCAGGCTGAATTTGAATTTGTCGGTGCGTTCCATTGGCAATGCGAGATAGGGCAGCCATTGGTTCACCTTGTGATCCTGTACAAAGAATGAGCACTTCATTCGCCGGTAGACGGTTCAAAGTGTTGGTATCAACAAATGTTTCTTTTGGTGCTGTGATATACCCAAGTTCGCGCCCAATCGTTATAGCGTTATCCATACTACGACCAAACACAGCAATTTTTCTGCCGTATCGTACCGCTGCATCCGTCACTTGTTGGAGACGGTGAATATTAGATGCAAATGTTGCGAAAATAATGCGGGCATCTACACGACGGAAAATGCTGTCCATGCTATCGCCGACTTTACGCTCAGACATAGTGAAGTTTGGAACCTCTGCATTCGTTGAGTCTGAGAGTAGGCATAATACGCCTTCTTTACCGATTTCAGCCATTTTCGTTAAATTTGCCGGTGCCCCTACAGGTGTGAAATCAAATTTGAAATCTCCCGTGTGGACAATATTCCCAGACGGTGTTTTTACGACCATGCCGTAAGCATCCGGGATACTGTGTGTCGTTAAATAGAAGGAAACCGATGTTTTTCGAAATTTGATGACGTCATCTTCTGAGATTTCCGTCATCTTTGTTTGACGTAGTATGCCGTGTTCTTCTAATTTATTGCGAAGAAGGCCAAGCGCAAGTTTACCGCCATAAACAGGCATATTTACTTGTTTTAAGAGATAGGGTATGCCACCAATATGGTCTTCGTGACCGTGTGTGATGAAAAGCCCTTTAATTTTGTCTTGATTCCGTACAAGGTACGTATAGTCTGGAATGACATAATCAATGCCAAGTAAATCGTCTTCAGGAAACTTAATTCCTGCATCAATCACAATGATTTCATCTTGGAATTGTACCGCATACGTGTTTTTTCCGATTTCGCCCAGTCCGCCTAGTGCGAAAACCGCTGTTTGATCATTACGTACAAATTTCATAGGCTCTATTCTTCAACCTTATAGTTTTCACTTGCTTGTTCGTAGGCTAAGTGAGCACCTTCAAGCAATTGGACAAATTCAATCATCACTGGGCGGTCTTTTAACTTCGCACGTACGGCTTGTTCTGATTCTGCCTCTACATATATACTCTTTGTGTTTTCGCGGACGGGTACTTCTGTAGCGTTTTCTTGATAAAATACTTTGTAAATCATTTTTTCTTCTCCTTTTTCACGTTCAGATTCAATCAATTCTCTTTATCTTAGCATGTGCACCTTCTAAAATAAAGAAAACCCCTCCAAAAAATATTTGAGGGGCAATTTGGCTATGCAACTGATTTTTTTCCGAGGATTTCGCCGAGACGTTTGAGCATTTTTCTTCGTAAACGTTTTAACATACGACTCACTCCTTAACATCCATTATAAACGAAAATTAATAAATAGTAAAGTAATTATTCCGAAAAGTCAAATAAAAACACTTAAGATTCAGCATCCATTCGTGGTGCCCTTTCATAAGGGATTGCATTCGGTATCGGAGAGAAGGGGTCATTTTTATTAATATGGTCATAGAACATGATTCCGTTTAAATGATCCAGTTCGTGCTGAAACGCAATCGCTTTTAACCCTTTCAATCGCATCGTGAAATCTTCTCCGTCTATATTCTGTGCACTGATGGTAATTCGAGCATAGCGCGGTACATATCCTTCTATCACTTCATCTACGGATAAACATCCTTCGCCCGCAGTAATGTAAGTCTTCTCGACCGAATGACTTTTGATTTTGGGATTAATAAAGATCTCACTAAGTTTGGAGCCGTCTTCTTCTAAATGGAGAGCAAAAATTCGTTTGGGTTTATTGACTTGAGGCGCAGCAATCCCAATACCGGGTCGAAGATCGTATTCTAAGGATAATTCAGGATTTTGACTGTTCTTCACATACTCTAATAAATCTTTAGCAAGGGTAGCATCTTCTTTTGATAGGGGAAACGGTACTTCGCTAGCTACTGAACGAAGGCCCGGGTGACCATCGCGTATAATATCTTTCATCTTAATCATTCTTATCATCCTCTCTCACTCTTAGTATAACAAATTCTATACCAATGTCTTATTGAAATGAGCCAGTAAAATAGGTATAGTGAGGAAGACTTGGGAGGTACATAGATATGAAAAAATGGCTCGCAGTAACATTATTATCAGTCTTCGTCTTAACTGGCTGTACATTTGGAGATTCTGCAGAACAACAAATCTCCGGTGTCCTTCAGTCGATGCATGATGCAGAAGAACCGTATCGTTCCGTACAAAGTGAAATGAATAAGGCGGAGCAACAAGAAGTACAATTATTTGAAGAGATTCTTGCTCTTACACAAGAACAACAATCCGAACTTCAACAAAAAGTGACAGAGTTGCAGGAGCTAACTGCTAACCGAAAAGACTATCTGGCTAATGAACGCGAAAGCTTAGAAGAGGCACTGGCCAAAAGTGACTTTTCCGCTCTAGATTTATCAGAGGTAGAACGTGCACTTGCTGATCGAGTGGATAAAGCCTACGATGCTCGATATGAAAGTTATGAAGATGTATATACGAAATATGAGGAATTGATTCGTTTACAAGATGCGCTTTATGTGGAAATGCTTGTAGAGGATGTCTCAATTGAAACTGTGCGAGAATTGATTCAACAAGTAAATGCACAGAATGAAGTGGTCCAAGCAGCCGTAGCTACTATGAATGAAAAAACGGAACAGTTCAATTCCATTACATCAGATGTGTTTGAAACACTTCAATCAGAGGAATAATAAGAAATAGCATATTAAAGCAGCTCTCCAGAGGGCTGCTTTTGTGTTATATAGAGAAGTATCAATTATCTTCCTGATATAATACAGTATGCAAATTACGATTAATACAGTTTTTAATTCATGGTTAATTCTGAACTTTTAATGCGATGTTCAAACGATTGACCACTGGAAATGACTAAGATATACTTAATATCGAGACTTTTGTGTATCACTCGACAACAAAATTATTCTAATACAGAACTAAAGGAGAGTTGTTTTATGGCGGAAAGTAAAAACACGCAATTCGATCCAATGAAAGTACTTCATGAAATCGAAGAAAAATTTGAAATGGTACAAGTTTTAGATGAAGAAGGAAACGTGGTAAATGAGGATTTAATGCCAGACTTAACTGACGAACAATTGGTCGAATTAATGTCTCGTATGGTGTACACACGTATCCTTGATCAACGCTCAATTTCTTTAAACCGCCAAGGCCGCCTCGGATTCTATGCACCCACTGCTGGTCAAGAAGCGTCTCAACTTGCTTCTCAATTCGCTCTTGAGAAAGAAGATTTCATATTACCTGGATACAGAGACGTACCACAAATTGTTTGGCACGGACTGCCGTTGTATCAAGCCTTCCTATTTAGCCGTGGGCACTTTATGGGGAACCAAATTCCTGAAGGTGTAAATGTTTTCCCACCACAAATCATCATTGGGGCGCAGTTTATCCAGGCTGCAGGAGTAGCTATGGGCTTCCAGAAAAAAGGAACAAAAGCTGTTGCTGTAACGTACACGGGAGATGGTGGTTCATCGCAAGGTGATTTCTATGAGGGGTTAAACTTTGCGGGTGCTTTTAAAGTTCCTGCTATCTTCTTCGTTCAAAACAATCAGTTTGCAATTTCTACACCACGCTCATTACAAACAGCTGCGAAAACAATTGCACAAAAAGGAGTCGCTGCAGGTATGCCTTCCGTTTTAGTGGATGGAATGGATGCACTAGCTGTATATGCAGTAACGAAAGAAGCCCGCGACCGCGCGATTGCTGGAGATGGCCCGACATTTATTGAAGCACTCTGCTACCGCTATGGTCCACATACGATGGCTGGAGATGACCCAACTCGTTACCGCACATCAGATACGGATTCAGAGTGGGAAAAGCGTGATCCATTAATTCGTTTCCGTACCTTCTTAACGAACAAAGGGTTATGGACAGAAGAGAAAGAAAACGAAGTGATTGAACGTGCAAAAGAAGAGATTAAAGAAGCGGTTAAGAAAGCCGATGCTGCTCCAAAACAAAAAGTAACAGACTTGATTAATATTATGTATGAAGAAAACCCATTTAACCTAGAAGAGCAAAAAACGTACTACTCAGAAAAGGAGTCGAACTAAACAATGGCACAAATGACCATGATTCAAGCAATCACAGACGCATTACGCTGTGAATTAAAAGATGACGAAAACGTTCTTGTATTTGGAGAAGACGTTGGCGTAAATGGTGGAGTATTCCGTGCAACTGAAGGACTCCAAAAAGAATTCGGTGTAGACCGTGTATTTGACACGCCTCTTGCAGAGTCGGGTATCGGTGGGCTTGCTGTAGGTCTTTCGCTGACAGGTTTCCGTCCGGTACCTGAAATTCAGTTCTTCGGTTTCGTATTTGAAGTAATGGATTCAATTAGTGGGCAACTTGCTCGTATGCGTTTCCGTACAGGCGGAAGCTTTAATGCACCCGTGACAATTCGTTCACCATTTGGTGGAGGTGTACACACACCTGAGATGCACGCAGATAGCTTAGAGTTACTCATGACATCTACTCCAGGTGTAAAAGTAGTTATTCCATCGACACCATACGATGCGAAAGGATTGTTGATTTCCTCAATTCGTGATAACGATCCGGTAATTTTTTTAGAGCATATGAAACTTTACCGTTCGTTCCGCGGAGAAGTACCTGAAGAGTCCTATACGATTCCACTTGGAAAAGCAGATGTGAAACGTGAAGGTACAGATATTACAATTATTGCGTACGGAGCAATGGTACACGAAGCTCTAAAAGCAGCAGATGAACTAGAAAAAGAGGGTAAGTCGGCTGAAGTCATCGACTTGCGTACAGTTCAACCATTAGACATCGAAACAATTATTGCCTCTGTTGAAAAAACAAACCGTGCAATGGTTGTACAAGAAGCTCAAAAGCAAGCAGGAATTGCAGCAAACGTTGTTGCTGAAATCACAGAGCGTGCAATCTTAAGTCTAGACGCACCTGTCCTACGTGTTACAGCGCCGGATACCGTTTTCCCATTCTCACAAGCTGAAAATGTATGGCTTCCAAATTATAAAGATGTACTTGCAACAGCGAAAAAAGTATTAGAATTTTAATTCGAAAGGGTGAGGCATAGTGGCATTTGAATTTCGTTTACCAGATATCGGTGAAGGTATTCACGAAGGAGAAATCGTAAAGTGGTTCGTAAAAGCGGGCGATGAGATCAACGAAGACGACATCCTTTGTGAAGTACAAAATGATAAAGCTGTCGTAGAGATTCCTTCTCCAGTAAAAGGGAAAGTCGAAGAAGTTTTAGTCGAGGAAGGTACAGTTGCTGTCGTAGGTGATGTACTTGTTCGCATCGACGCACCAGGTTATGAAGATTTGAAATTCAAGGGAGACGACAAAGACGACGCCCCTGCTAAAAAAGAAGAAGCATCTAAAACAGAAGAACAAGTTCAAGCAACGGCTGAAGCTGGCCAAGATATTGACAAGAAGGAAGCACCTGCAGAAGAAAAAGACACTTCAGTAGACGTGCCAGATGACACCACTTCACAGGAGAAACCTAAAGGTTCAGAGCGTATTATAGCAATGCCGTCTGTACGCAAATTCGCACGTGACAACGATGTTGCGATTACGGAAGTAACAGGCAGCGGAAAAAATGGCCGCATCATGAAAGAAGATGTGGAAAGTTTTATGAATGGAGAGCAGAAATCTCCTGCGTCTGAAACAACAGAAGCCCCAAAAGAAGCTTCACAAGAATCAAGCGCGACAGAGAAAAAATCATCGCCACAAGTTTCTGAAGGTGAGTTCCCAGAAACACGTGAGAAAATCTCAGGTATTCGTAAAGCAATCGCAAAAGCAATGGTGCACTCAAAACATACAGCTCCACATGTTACGTTAATGGACGAAGTGGATGTAACGGAACTTGTTGCACACCGCAAGAAATTTAAAGAGATTGCAGCTGAGAAAGAAGTCAAATTGACGTACCTTCCATATGTAGTGAAAGCACTTGTGAGCACGCTTCGTGAATTCCCAGCGCTAAATGTTTCCTATGATGATGATTCACAAGAAATCGTTCACAAGCACTACTACAACATCGGAATTGCAGCAGATACTGAGAGAGGGCTCCTAGTCCCAGTTATCAAAAATGCAGATCGCAAATCGATGTTTGCAATTTCTGACGAAATCAATACATTAGCAACGAAAGCACGTGACGGAAAATTAAGTCCACAGGAGATGAAAGGTGCCTCTTGTTCAATTACGAATATCGGATCAGCAGGTGGCCAGTGGTTCACTCCGGTTATCAATCATCCAGAAGTAGCTATTCTCGGAATTGGTCGAATTTCTGAGAAGCCTGTCATTAAAAATGGTGAAATTGTAGCAGCACCTGTGTTAGCATTATCATTGAGCTTTGATCACCGTATGGTGGATGGTGCAACTGCCCAACATGCGCTGAATCATATCAAACGATTACTGGGTAACCCAGAACATCTATTAATGGAGGCGTAAAACTATGGTAGTAGGAGATTTCCCAATCGAAGTAGATACACTGGTCATTGGATCAGGCCCTGGAGGATACGTAGCGGCAATTCGTGCAGCGCAAACTGGACAAAAGGTTACAGTTGTAGAGAAAGAACATATTGGTGGCGTTTGTTTAAACGTTGGTTGTATTCCATCTAAAGCATTGATTTCTGTCGGTCACCGCTTCGAACAAGCAAAACACTCCGACAACATGGGGATTACAGCTTCTGACGTTAAAATTGATTTCTCAAAAGCACAAGAATTCAAAAATAGCGTTGTGAAAAAGTTAACTGGCGGTGTATCAGGTCTTCTTAAAGGTAATGGTGTAGAAGTTGTGGAAGGCGAAGCTTACTTTGTGGATGCCAACACAGTTCGCATCATGAAAGAGGACAGTGCGCAAACATATAAATTTAAAAACGCGATTATCGCAACAGGATCACGTCCGGTTGAGATTCCATCATTTAAATATTCGAAACGTGTCATCAACTCTACAGGTGCCCTCGCACTTGAAGAAGTTCCAGCGAAACTCGTTGTTATCGGCGGTGGGTACATCGGTACTGAATTAGGTACTGCGTATGCAAACCTCGGTTCAGAAGTAACCATCATCGAAGGTGGAAATGATATCTTAGCTGGTTTCGAAAAACAAATGACACAAATCGTAAAAAAAGGCTTGAAGAAAAAAGGCGTTGAAGTCGTTGTCAAAGCATCTGCTAAAGGTGTAGTAGAAACAGACTCTGGCGTTACTGTCACATATGAAGTAGGCGGAGAAGAAAAAACAGTAGAAGCAGACTATGCTTTAGTCACTGTTGGTCGCCGTCCAAACACAGATGAAATCGGACTGGAAGAAGTGGGTATCAAATTCGGTGAGCGTGGACTGATCGAAGTTGACAACCAGTGCCGTACAAGTGTAGATAACATCTATGCAATTGGAGATATCGTGGCAGGACCTCAGCTTGCACACAAGGCTTCTTATGAAGGTAAAGTGGCAGCTGAAGCGATCGCTGGAGAAAAATCAGTTGTTGATTACCTAGCGATTCCTGCTGTATGTTTCACAGATCCAGAACTTGCGACAGTTGGTTTATCTGAAGAGCAGGCAAAAGCAGAAGGTTATGAAGTACAAGCAGGGAAATTCCCGTTCGGTGCAAATGGCCGTGCGCTTGCACTCGACGCTACAGAAGGTTTCGTGAAACTTGTTTCACGTAAAGAAGATGGCTTGTTATTAGGTGCACAAATCGTAGGTCAAGGGGCATCTGATATGATTGCTGAACTTGGTCTGGCAATCGAAGCTGGCATGACAGTTGAAGACATCGCTATGACAATCCATGCTCACCCAACGCTTGGTGAGATTTCAATGGAAGCTGCAGAAGTGGTTATGGGTCACCCAATCCACATCTTAAGTAAATAAGTTCTTTTTTGTCCTGCCCGATGTGGCAGGACTTTTTTTGTGCTACAGTAAGAAGTGGAATCTTAACTTTTGGAGGAATACATCTATGAAAAAGCATCTTGTCTCATCCGCTGCGCTCGTGCTATTCCTAGCAGCTTGTGGAAATGAAGAAGGACAACAATTAGAAGAGCAGCAAAAAGTGGAAGAAGTAGAAGAAGCGGTGGAAGATACAGAAGAAGCGCCGGAACCAGAAGAGCAAGTTGAAGAAGAGCCACAAGCACCACTCTATGAGATTTCAGAAGCGAACTGGACGCTAAAGCCGATTGCGGATGCAAATGAAAAAGTGGTTTTACTTACAATTGATGATGCACCTGATACATATAGCGTTGAGATGGCTGAAACATTGAAGCAATTGGATGTACCTGCAATCTTCTTTGTCAATGGTCATTTTATAGACACAGATGAAGAAAAAGAACGATTGAAAGCCATTCATGAAATGGGATTTGCAATTGGTAACCATACACAAACACATGCCAATTTAAAAGATAGTAGTGAAGAACAGCAACAACAAGAAATTCTTGTTCTCAATCAAACAATTGAAGAGGTCCTTGGTGAAAAACCTAAATTCTTCCGTGCGCCATTTGGAGTTAACACGGACTTCAGTCGAGCACTTGTGCAGCAAGAAGGAATGCTACTGATGAACTGGACTTACGGGTATGACTGGGAAAAATACTACCGGGACCCTAAAGCACTAGCGGATATTATGGTAAATACACCTTACTTAACAAATGGTGCCAACCTCTTGATGCATGATCGTGAATGGACGGCTGCTGCACTAGAAACCATCGTAACTGGATTAAAAGAACAAGGGTATTCCTTCGTCGATCCAACTACAATTTCAGTACCTGAATAAAAAAGAACCCGGAGGGGTTCTTTTTTTAGTAGATAGCTTTCGCTTCTTTAATAACATGAATGGTTTTTAAAGTATCATCTTCCGGGCCTTGGACAGGAAGGCCTGCTTCGATATTCATATGGATATAGTCAATATTGTCTTGTGTAATGATTTCCCCTGGAATGAATATTGGAATCCCAGGTGGGTAGACCATGACGAACTCTGCAGAAATTCTACCAGCACTCTCTGTCAGTTCAATGGTTTCTGTTTCAGCATAGAAAGCATCGCGTGGAGACATTGCAAGTGCAGGAATCTCAGGAATGGTGACAAGTGATTCTTTGACTGTTGCTTCTGACTCATAGGCATCTGCCATACGTTTAAGTGCATTGACTAAAAGATTCACCTCTTTGCGTGTATCTCCCAGTGTAATTAAACAAAGAATATTATATAGGTCGGAAAGTTCAACTTCAATATTCGCTTTTTCGCGTAACCATTTCTCTGCTTCATATCCAGTGATGCCTAAATCTTTCACACTAATTAAGATTTTTGTCGGATCCATATCGTACGTAGCTGAGGTTGTTAACTTTTCAGTTCCTGCACAATATAGGTGAGGAATGAGATTGATTCGCTTGCGTGCATCTTTCGCAATGCGGACAGCTTGTTCCAACAAATCATGACCGTGGATGGCCAGTTGGCGCCTTGCTGTATCGAGTGATGCAAGTAACGGGTAAGAAGTCGATGTAGTCGTTAACATGGATAGGATGGATTGCACACGTTTCGATGACACAAGACCTTCTCGTACATTCAATACCGAGGTCTGCGTCATTGAACCACCAAGTTTATGCACAGACGTTGCTGCCATATCGGCACCTGCTGCCATGGCGGAAATCGGCAATTTATCGTAAAAGTGTATGTGGACACCATGTGCTTCATCCACGACTACCGGAACGCCGCGGCTATGCGCAAGATCTACAATCCGCTTTAAGTCTGCTGCAAATCCAAAATAAGTTGGATTGATCACCAGTAATCCACTCGCGTCTGGGTGGGCATTTAAGGCCTTTTCCACAGATTCAGCAGAAATTCCGTGCGAAATACCTAGTTCTGTATCCACTTCTGGGTGAATGAAAATAGGAATTGCTCCGGCAAAAACAATGGCGGACATGATGGATTTGTGTACGTTTCTAGGGACAAGAATTTTATCTCCAGGACCGCAGATCGTTAAAATCATCGTCATAATGGCACCGCTTGTTCCTTGGACAGAGAAAAATGTAGCATCTGCCCCAAAGGCTTCAGCTGCAAGGTGTTGTGCTTTTTTAATTGCCCCTTTTGGCGAGTGAAGATCATCTAAAGGGGCAATATTAATTAAATCGATCGACAATACATTATCGCCAACGAACTCTCGAAAAGCCGGGTCAATTCCCTGCCCCTTTTTATGGCCAGGAATGTGGAACTGAATCGGATGCCTGTTACGGTGCTTGAGAAGTGCATCGAACAAGGGAGTTTCTAATTGTGACAACGTGCTAACCACCTAACTTGTTAGAATTGAAAACAAGTGAAGTATAGCATTTCCAAGCTATTATTGAAAGAAAAAAATTGATAGACTGAGGAAAAGGAGGGGATGTCATGAAGACACGTATAACGGATTTATTATCTATCAAATTGCCGATTATCCAAGGAGGACTTGCCTATTTAGCCTACTCCGATTTATGTGGTGCTGTATCCAATGCGGGAGGCCTTGGACAGATTACTGCGATGAGTTTACCGAGCCCGGAAGCATTGCGCGATGAGATTCAACGTGTGCGTACGTTGACCAATCAACCGTTCGGTGTTAATTTTGCGATTGGTCAACATGGTCGTCCGTTTGAGCATATGGTGCAAGTGGCGATTGATGAGGATGTTCCTGTCGTCACGATGACTGGAGGAAATCCTGCGCCAATTTTTGAGATGCTAGAAGGGACTTCGATAAAGAAGCTGGTTCTTGTGGCTGCTGTTCGACAAGCAATAAAAGCGGAATCATTGGGCGCAGATGCAGTTATGGTTGTCGGACAAGAAGGTGGTGGCCATTTAGGACGAGATGATGTGGGCACACAAGTTCTGATTCGAAAAGTCGCCCAATCTGTCTCCATTCCTGTGATTGCTTCAGGTGGCATAGCGGACGGTTACGGGGTAATGGCTGCACTTGCATTAGGAGCAGAAGGGGTTGAGATGGGGACGCGGTTTATTGCGACCAAAGAGTGTGTTCATGCGTCAGAAGCGTATAAAGAAGCAATCCTTCAAGCGTCTGAACAGGACACGGTTGTTATTAAAAGGTCCATTGGTGCACCAGCTCGTGTATTAAAATCCTCTTTTACAGAACGCATACTTGAGATAGAAAAAGTATCGCCAACGTATGAAGCATTAAAAGACTTTATAAGTGGAGAAGCGAATAAACAATTTATTTATGAGGGAAATGAAGAAAAAGGATTTGGTTGGGCAGGGCAGGTAGTTGGTTTAATTGATGATTGTCCAACCGTTGCAGACTTGTTTGCTCAGTTTACAGAAGAAATCAACGAAGTGAAAAGAAAGTGGTGTGAACATGAGTAAAGAATATAGTTATCCTCTTGATTTTGATTGGACAACCGAAGAAATTATCAAAGTGGTCAGCTTTTATGAGACCATCGAAAAAGTGTATGAACAAGGTGTGACTGGAGAAACATTTATGAAGAAGTATCGGGATTTTAAAACGGTGGTGCGATCGATTGCCGAAGAAAAGACTGTGTTTCGAGAGTTTGAAGAAGTCAGTGGGTACGCTGCATATCCTGCTGTGAAAGCTGCGAAAGAGGGACAAACCCCGATTAAGTTGAGAAAATAAACGAACTTCGCTTTCAAGAGATGAGTCTCTTTTGAAAGCGAAGCTTTTTAGACTTCCGTCATTTTTTGATAGAGAGGAAGCAACTCTTCAAATGTATCACTTACAAGTTGTTTAAACTCTTTCTTTGATAGTTTAACCGCCTCTTCACGGGCAATGTGTCTTCCTATGACAAGTTCCGCCTTTTTCACTGTAGAAAGCCCTGTGAGGTAATGAGCGACATGATCTTTCGTGATGCTCTCCGCATCCGGTTTCATATGGTCGCCAGATATCACGAAGTCACCTGGTAGATTAGTTACTAAGGAAGTTTGTTTCATCAGTTTGTCAGCAATGGCTGTCTTAGAGGGCACTTCATAAATGACAGCTAGAACGATGAACAGATGACTTTCCCATAATCCAATTTGGAAGTGGGGAAGTGCTTTATAGCCTCTTTTATAAGGAGCGAACGCGACCCAACTATCCTTAGGTGGGTTGACTGTTCGACGGGCATGTTTTGCTACATGGGGAAACATCTCACGGCCAAGCTTTGCCGCCAGTTCTTCGGAAAATTCTTCGCCAAGCTCATGAAATTTTGGACGGATTTGCATATCCAAGCCTTCCATGCGTGCGTCGAGCCCTTCTTTCTTAAATACATTAAAATCTTTCGTTGTCCAATATCCCATAAAAAAACTCCTTTCCACTAGGTTTAGTGTAAATCAAATGCGGGTAAAAATCCTGTAATAAGAACTTCGAGAAGAGGGGGGAGTAAAATGCGCCAAGTCATTCACATCGTCAGAAAAGATGAAATGGACCGTGAACGTAAATATCTGTTAGAACTTGACTTAGATTATTTCCTGGCTACTCTTCATGACGCAATGTCTCGAAACGATGTCGCTGAGATCGAAGGGGTCAAACATAAATTAAGAGACATCACAAATGAAATTCAGGAGCTATCGGTGTAAAATGAACATATGTCATCTATAAAGTACTCGCTGACATGCAGATGCCAGAGAGTGCTTTTTTTGTTTCATAGAAACGAGAAGAGATTGAGGAGGGAAGTTTGTGGATGTTCACGCAATTGATCAATTTGCTCAAAAAACCATTCGAGAAGCGGGAGAGCGAATTAAACACTCCCTAAACGAAACTATAAAGGTCATGGAAAAATCATCGTCCTCTGACCTCGTGACAAATATGGATATGGAAATTGAACAATTTTTCGTTAAGGAAGTAAATGAAGCTTATCCGGAACATCGCATTTTAGGGGAAGAAGGGTTTGGTGATTCGATCCAACATTTAAATGGAGTGGTTTGGATTGTCGATCCAATTGACGGGACTACAAATTTTATTAATCAGCACCGAAACTTCTGTATTACGTTAGGGGTTTATGTGGACGGTATGGGTATGCTCGGGTATATCTATCAAGTGATGACAGGAGAAATGATTGCTGCAGTACAAGGGCAAGGGGCTACCATCAATGGACAACCGATTCCAAAACTTCCACCTGTGCGATTTGAAGACGCGCTAATTGGGGTCAATGCTTCGTGGGTAGCTCCGAATCGGCATATTGACCATGAGCGGGTTACGAAACTCATTCAGCGAGTTCGGGGAACACGTTCCTACGGTTCAGCTGCTTTAGAAATCAGTTATGTCGTGACAGGTCGGCTTGATGCTTATTTCTCGATGCGATTGTCCGCATGGGATGTGGCAGGAGGTATGGTGATTGCACAAGAAGTAGGGGCGATTTGTGGAACACTTCACGGGAAGCCGTTTGATTTGATGAAAAAACAACCTTTTATTATAGCGAACGCTTCGCTATATAAGGAACTTATCGAGGACTATTTGGTAAAATAAAAAGCTGCCATCGGCAGCTTTTTTAATCGAGTAATCCTTTTTCGCGGTACTCTTTTTTCTTTTTAAAGCCCATGCCCATTACAGCAACAAGCAAGAGGATTGCAAGTAGAATAAACGGTACACTACGGAAAGAAACAGCAACCCCAATGGATGCCATCGCAAAGATGGCAAGGAATGAATACATAACAAATATCCATTTGACGTTTTTCATGGATGTTTTCCTCCTTATAGGAAAAACTCTAAGGGTGTTTTTCTCTATTCATCTGTGCTATAATATCACAGTTATGGACTCGAAAAAAGAATATGGAGTGGAAAAATGACTAATACTCGTCAAGATTTACGTAATATCGCTATTATTGCTCACGTTGACCATGGTAAAACAACGTTAGTAGACCAATTGTTAAAACAATCAGGTACGTTTCGTTCAAATGAACATGTGGAAGAGCGTGCAATGGACTCAAATGACATCGAGAGAGAGCGCGGAATTACGATTTTAGCTAAAAATACCGCGATTCAGTATAAAGATACGAAAATTAACATTCTAGATACACCTGGTCACGCTGACTTTGGTGGAGAAGTAGAACGTATCATGAAAATGGTAGATGGTGTTCTATTAATTGTTGATGCATACGAAGGTTGTATGCCACAAACACGTTTCGTATTGAAAAAAGCTTTAGAACAAAACCTACAGCCTATCGTTGTTGTTAATAAAATTGACCGTGATTTCGCGCGTCCTGAAGAAGTAGTTGACGAAGTTCTTGAATTATTTATTGAACTTGATGCGAACGATGACCAATTAGAATTCCCTGTTATCTATGCATCTGGAATCAACGGTACAGCTAGTCTTTCTTCTGACCCTGCAGATCAAGAAGAAAACATGCAGGTCATCTATGACGCTATTGTAGAAAAAATCCCAGCACCAATCGATAACAGCGACGAAGGACTTCAGTTCCAAGTTGCTTTACTTGATTATAATGATTACGTGGGGCGTATTGGTATCGGACGTGTGTTCCGTGGAACGATGACAGTGGGTCAACAAGTTTCACTTATGAAACTTGATGGCACGGTGAAGAATTTCCGAGTAACCAAAATGTTTGGTTTCATGGGTCTTAAACGTATTGAAATCCAAGAAGCGAAAGCTGGAGATTTGATTGCAGTTTCAGGAATGGAAGACATTAACGTAGGAGAAACCGTGTGTCCAATCGAACATCCGGAGGCATTGCCAATTCTTCGTATTGATGAGCCAACTCTTCAAATGACGTTCCTAGTGAACAATAGTCCATTTGCAGGCCGCGAAGGGAAATGGGTAACTGCTCGTAAGATTGAAGAGCGTCTTCTTGCACAACTTGAAACAGATGTTTCTTTACGTGTAGAAGAGACAGACTCTCCAGACGCATGGGTCGTTTCAGGACGCGGAGAGCTTCACTTATCCATCTTGATTGAGAACATGCGCCGTGAAGGATTTGAAATCCAAGTTTCAAAACCAGAAGTTATCGTTCGTTTGATTGACGGCGTTCGTATGGAGCCAGTTGAACGTGTACAAATTGATATTCCAGAAGAACATACAGGTTCAATTATTGAATCGATGGGTGAGCGTAAAGGTGAAATGCTCGATATGGTTAACAATGGATCAGGTCAAGTGCGTTTGATCTTCATGGTACCTGCTCGTGGATTGATTGGGTACACAACTGATTTCCTTACACTGACACGTGGATACGGAATCATCAACCACACATTCGATAGCTACCAGCCAATGGCTTCAGGTCGTGTAGGTGGACGTTCGAAAGGTGTTCTTGTTTCTATGGAGACAGGAAAAGCTTCAGAATATGGAATTCTAGGTGTAGAAGACCGTGGTACCATCTTTGTTGAGCCAGGTACAGACATTTATGAAGGGATGATTGTTGGGGAGCACACGCGTGACAACGACTTAACTGTTAACATCACGAAAGTGAAAGCTGCGAACAACATTCGTTCAGCCAATAAAGAAGCTACAACAACGCGTAAAAAGCCACGTATCATGACTCTTGAAGAAGCTCTTGAATACTTAAATGACGATGAGTACTGTGAAATCACACCTCAATCGATCCGTTTACGTAAAAAGCTACTTGATAAGAATGAACGTGAGCGCATTGCAAAGAAACAAAAGTACGCTGAGCAATCCTAGAAAGGAGTGACTCCTGTGGAAGAACAAGAATTTGTCTTTGGCCGGATGTCCGCACTTTCCCGGTTTATCTATGAGCAGATGCCCAATTTTGATGTTGCAGGATATGTTTTGTTTCTCATCATATTTGCATTGTCCGTGCTCGTATACAAACTTGGGTTTGCCAAACGTTTACGTTTAGGTCAAAACATTGTGATTTACTTGTTTTTGTTCATCGGTTGTTTAGTTCTCACATTTTTGGCATTTTTCTTGCCAATTGTAGAAGGGCTGATCGTCGCCGCTATGATTTTAATTATTTATAAAGTGCGTATGCGTCTTGAGAAACGAGGCAGTGCGGCATAAAGAAATCCCAAGAGACTCGGTCTCTTGGGATTTTTTAAAACTCTGATTCAGCTGGATGCGAACTTCTATAAAAGTGAAAATTTCCTGTGGCAAGTCGTGCTTCTGTACGTTCTCTAATACGTTCCGAACATGTCGGGCACATGTACGTATGAATGGGCCGATTGCGAAGCTTTTTGGCAAGCGGCAAGTTATCATCTAGGCGTCCTATCTCATCACAAATCACACATTTTACTCTCATATCATTCTACCCGGAATGCACGGACGTGTTTTAATGGAGCAGTTAAATTGCTCCCATCTTTATGAAGCAGATAAACAGGCCCGTCTTCTTTTAGTGGTTTTCCTTTTTCACTGAATTGAACAAGGAGAGAAGCTATCTCACTAAGTGGATAGCGAACTTCCTCTTCTCCTTCGACGACTAAATAAGTTGCTGAAGATAGGGGCTCTGCATTTTGGATGAATGGTTGAATGGCCATCGCATATGAGTTTGTTAAGAGTTTCGTCCGCTCATATTTTTTTTCGGATTTGAGTGTCGGAGGAAACACAGCGCCTTCGGTGATTTCGCGTGACCATTGCTTAGAAGTCACGTCTGTATACTCCTCTTCTGCATTCACTTCTTTATATTGTTCGCTGAAAAATTCATCTAAATCTACTTTGCGATCATCAAAAATCCATACTGTTGGATCAATTGTGATTGGAAATTTAACGTTACCTTTTACCGGAATAATCATTTCCATTTTAATACCCTCCAAATTTCATGTCTTTTGTAAGTATACCTTGAAAAAGAGATGTGACAAAGTATTTTTCCTTCCAAGCAACTTATCCTTACTTGCAATTTTACTGCTAGAAAGATACACTTTAATAAGTTAAACTAGAAATTTTATGATGGGGGCGTCCTCATATGGATATACAAATGGAGCAATCATATCGTGAAAAAGCACTCGAACTTTTACAAGGTGACGCGGATAAAATTGCTCAATTGATTCGAGTACAGCTGGACAATTTAACGATGCCACAATGTCCTCTCTATGAAGAGGTTTTAGATACCCAAATGTTTGGGTTATCCAGAGAAATTGATTTTGCCGTAAAACTCGGCTTAATTCAACGTGAAGAAGGAAAAGTCATTCTCGATTGCCTTGAGAAAGAAATGTCACTGCTTCATGAAACGTATACGGATCGTAAATGAACTCAAACACCATTGTTTGAGTTTTTTTACTATGCAAAACCTTACCCATACTACTCAATCCAACAAGATAAGGTGAATAAATGATGAAAACTTATTTGAAACGATATTTTGCGAATGCCGATTTTTCAATCGCATTTGTCTACATACTTCTCTGTGCATTTGGCCTCGTGATGATCTATAGCTCTTCTTATTTTTGGGCTGTCGACCGGTATGATCGAAGTCCAGATTTTTTCTATCAGCAGCAAAAAATGAATTTATTTATCGCAGTTCCTGTGTTCTTTCTAATGTCCCTTTTTCCATATAAACATTACAAGAATAAATGGATGATGCTGTTGATGTTGACTGTGATGTTTTCGCTACTGGTTCTCGTTCATTTGATTGGAAGTGGTGGAGCGAGTGGGTCGCAGAGTTGGCTATATCTCGGACCGTTGAATTTACAGCCTTCTGAAGTCGCTAAGATTGTTCTGATACTTTATTTTTCTGGCTTGTTCGCTAAAAAAATTCAAAAAGGGACGTTAAACAGTTTAAAAGATTCCATTTATCCTCCGATTATTGTGATGGCACTCGCTGTGATGTCCATTATGTTAGAGACGGATGTTGGGAATTCTATCATTATCATTTTCACTTGTATTACAGTGATTATTGCCAGTGGAGTTCGTTTTAATGTGTTCTCAAAATTACTCGGACTAATAATTGGCGCTTTTCTGATAATTGGTGTTTTGCTATACTTCTTTAAAGATACTATCATTACTGAAAGACGAATGGGCCGATTAGAAGCATTCTTGAACCCTTTTGCATATGAAGATACGTTTGGGTATCAGATTGTCAATGGGTACCTCGCGATTGGTTCTGGAGGGTTAACGGGTCTTGGACTTGGGAACTCGAATCAAAAATATGGGTATCTTCCTGAACCGCATACGGACTTTATTATGGCTGTGATTGCAGAAGAACTTGGCATCATCGGTGTAGTTATCATCCTTCTCGGTATCTTCTTCCTTGTCTTTAAAGGGTTACACATTGCGCTAACTGGAAAAGATCCTCACGGAAGAATGATTGCTGCAGGGATAGCATCCATTTTTGGATTCCAGACATTTGTGAATCTTGGAGGTATGCTGGGTATTATTCCACTTACTGGGGTACCATTGCCATTCATCTCCTATGGAGGTACTGCTTTGATTCTCTTCTCTGCATCACTCGGTATTTTAATGAATGTATCAATGTTTGCAAAATATGAGAAATATAAAAATTGAATGTTGAGGTGGCGATGAAAAGTGGAGAATATTAATAAGATTTTAGTAGCTAACCGTGGAGAAATTGCTATTCGTATTTTTAGAGCTTGTACAGAACTTGGGATTCGAACCGTTGCCATCTACTCCCGTGAAGATAGTGGATCTTTTCATCGTTTTAAATCGGATGAGTCGTATCTTGTTGGGGAAGGCAAGAAGCCGATTGATGCTTATCTAGATATTGAACATATTATTCAAATTGCAAAAGATTCAAATACCGACGCTATCCATCCAGGGTATGGTTTTTTATCAGAAAACGTCGAGTTTGCTCGTCGTTGTGAAGAAGAAGGTATTATATTCATTGGACCTACTTCCAAACATCTCGATATGTTTGGTGACAAAGTAAAAGCACGTGACCAAGCCATTTCTGCAGGAATACCTGTAATTCCAGGTAGTGATGGACCCATAGGTTCTTTAGAAGAGTTACAAGCTTTTGGAGTTACATATGGCTATCCACTGATGATTAAAGCATCATTGGGGGGAGGCGGACGCGGAATGCGTGTCGTGCCTACAAAAGACGATTTACAAGAAGCATATGACCGAGCAAAGTCTGAAGCGAAAGCAGCGTTTGGTTCAGACGAAGTATATGTCGAAAAATTTGTCGACAAGCCGAAACACATTGAAGTACAAATTCTTGGAGACACACATGGCAACCTTATTCATTTATATGAACGAGATTGTTCGATACAGCGTCGTCACCAAAAAGTCGTTGAGATTGCACCTTCGAACTCTTTAAGTAAAGAACTGCGTGATGAGATTTGTGATGCAGCAGTGAGATTAATGAATAATGTTAGCTACGTCAATGCGGGGACAGTAGAATTTCTAGTAACAGATGACGAGTTTTACTTTATTGAAGTCAATCCGCGTATTCAAGTTGAGCATACCATTACAGAAATGATTACAGGCGTGGATATAGTGCATGCACAAATTCGCATTGCTTGTGGTCTTAGTCTAACAAGCGAAGAAATGGGCATTCCTGCTCAAGATGCGATTCCTTTATTTGGTTATGCGATACAATCACGTGTCACAACAGAAGATCCTTTGAACCAATTTATGCCAGATACAGGTAAATTAATGGTTTATCGTTCTGGTGGGGGATTTGGTGTACGTCTAGATGCAGGTAACGGCTTCCAAGGTGCCGTGATCACACCTTACTATGATTCTCTTCTTGTAAAAGTATCAACTTGGGGTATGACGTTTAAAGAAGCGGCTTCTAAAATGGATCGTAACCTTCAAGAATTCCGTATTCGTGGAATTAAAACGAATATTCCGTTCTTAGAGAACGTCGTCAAACATCCAAACTTTTTAGAAGGAAAGTTTAATACCAGCTTTATTGATACCACACCGGAATTGTTCTTATTCCCATCACGACAAGACCGCGGCACAAAATTATTGACGTATATCGGGAATATTACCATCAACGGCTTCCCAGGAATTGAACGTAAGCCAAAACCGCTGTTTCATATTCCGAAACGTTCTGACATCCTGACAGACATATCCACCCTTCAAGGGACGAAACAGCTTCTTGATACAGAAGGTGCAGATGCTGTCGTAAAATGGATTAAAGAACAAAAAGATGTGTTGATCACAGATACAACTTTCCGAGATGCTCATCAGTCCTTATTAGCGACGCGTGTGCGTTCTTACGATATGTACCAAATTGCGAATCAAACGGCTCATGACCTACGAGATGCCTTTTCACTTGAAATGTGGGGTGGGGCGACATTTGATGTAGCCTACCGATTCTTGAAAGAAGATCCATGGGATCGTTTACTCACACTTCGTGAGCAAATTCCAAATGTGATGTTCCAAATGCTTCTTCGTGGAGCAAATGCGGTAGGTTATAAAAACTATCCTGACAATGTCATTCGGGAGTTCGTTCAAAAATCTGCAGATGCTGGAATTGACGTTTTCCGTATCTTCGATAGCTTGAACTGGATCAAAGGAATGGAAGTCGCCATTGATGCAACGCGTCAAGCTGGGAAAATTGCAGAAGCAGCCATCTGTTATACAGGTGACATTTTAGATGCTAGTCGCCAGAAGTATACGACGCAGTACTATAAAGATATGGCAAAAGAGCTGGAAGCTGCAGGTGCCCATATACTCGCGATTAAAGATATGGCAGGGCTGTTAAAACCTGAAGCCGCCTACCGTTTGATTAGTGAGCTAAAAGAAACGACTGACCTGCCGATCCACCTTCATACGCATGATACAAGTGGAAACGGAATCTTCCAATATGCTCGTGCCATCGAAGCGGGAGTAGATATTGTAGATACAGCACTCGGTTCAATGTCTGGGTTAACTTCTCAACCATCTGCGAGTTCCCTTGCATACGCACTAAAAGGAACCAATCGTGAACTATTAACAGATGTTAAAGAGCTCGAACCCCTATCTCAATATTGGGAAGAAGTTCGTAAATACTATAGTGTCTTTGAAAGCGGTATGAAGAGTCCCCACTCGGAGATTTATGTCCATGAAATGCCAGGTGGACAATATAGTAATCTTCAACAACAAGCAAAAGCAGTGGGTCTTGGTGAGCGCTGGGAAGAAGTGAAAGAAATGTATTCCCGCGTGAATTTGCTATTTGGCGATGTCGTCAAAGTAACCCCATCTTCTAAAGTAGTAGGGGACATGGCTTTGTTTATGGTTCAAAATGATTTGGATGAAGATTCAGTGCTCGTGAAAGGACAGTCGATAGATTTCCCTGATAGTGTTATTGAATTCTTTGAAGGATACATTGGCCAGCCGTACGGAGGATTCCCAGAAGACCTTCAAAAAGTTGTATTGAAAGATCGTGAACCCATTACAGTTCGTCCGGGTGAACTCCTTGAGCCCGCTGATTTTGAAAATGTTCGAGAAGAGCTTTTCAACAAGCTAGGTAGACCTGTCAGTAGCCATGAAGTACTTGCACACTTACTGTATCCAAAAGTGTTTGAAGAATACCGTGCGACGGTTGATCAATTTGGAAATGTATCTGTACTTGATACACCGACGTTCCTATATGGAATGAAACTTGGCGAAGAAATTGAAGTGGATATCGAAAAAGGAAAAACGTTAATGGTCAAGCTGGTTTCCATTAGTGATGCGAACTTAGAAGGGCAACGCACCATTTACTTTGAACTGAACGGACAGCCACGTGAGATCTATATTCAAGATATGAATGTTGAAGTTAGCCACGTTGCTAGACGCAAAGCAGAACCTGGAAATGAAGGTCATATCGCGGCGACGATGCCAGGAACGGTTCTAAAAGTAGCGATTTCCAAAGGTAGTAAAGTAAAACGTGGAGAACATCTACTTATCACAGAAGCGATGAAGATGGAGACAACTGTACAAGCGCCGTTCAATGGAACAGTTCAAGAAATCCATGTGGTGGCTGGAGAAGCCATCTCACCAGGAGATCTCCTGATTGAAATTGAAAAAGGGTAACAAAAAACGCCTCGCAGCTGCGGGGCGTTTATCTTTTGTAATGAACTCGATTTCTTGAAACTAAAAGAATCATGTAACATAAAAGTCCAAAGAGTAATGTGATAAATAAGGAATGGAATAAAGCGACATACAAATTTAAACGTGTTAAGACAGACAACATTCCTGTCGTAGACTGTAGGGCAACAAGTGTAAAGGCGATAATCCATCCATAGTAGATGACCTTTTGTGATGTATACTCTTTGATGGCATGAATCATAATGTAGAGAATCCAGAAGAAAATTAGTGCAGCAGCTACGCGATGTCCCATTTGCACCCATTCATACATATTCGATGGAAGCACAAATTCATCGTTTCGACATAGCGGCCAATCGCGACAGATGAGACTGGAATCTGTGTGACGTACGAGTGCGCCACTATAGATCACTACATAAGAGTATAGAGTGACACCAATTGTGTGGAATCGCATTTTTCGACCAATGGCGATTTTTTCTGTTTCAAATTTCTTATCTACTTCAAAGACAAGTAAGGTAAGGAGTAGCACAGCTGCAAACGAAATAAGTGAAATTCCGAAATGCAAGGCTAAGATGAAGTCTCCTTGACCCCAAAGTACTTGTGCAGCCCCAATTAGTGCTTGGACTACTAAAAAGAATACTGCCATCACGGCTAAAAATTTTGTTTCACGTACATGGCCAATTCTACGCCATGCCCAAATCGCTAGAACTAAAATAAAAAAACTAACACCCAGTGTTACTACACGGTGGGAGAATTCAATCAACACTTCAGGGGTAATTTCTTTAGGAATTAAATTCCCATTGCAATCCGGCCAGTTCCGACCGCAACCAAGTCCACTATCTGTTTTCGTCACAAGAGCCCCACCTAAAAGGATAAGAAGCATCCCTAAAGAAGCTAAAACAGAAACAACTTTTAATAGAGGATGTATTTTCAAGCTGTCACCTTCATTTCTAGAACGTACTTTGCTCTTTGATAATAACGAAGATAGACCTAAAAAACAACGTGCAACAACAAGGGTCAAGCAATTGCCTCTTTTATTTCACAGTTTGTTCATAAATTCGTACGCTTCCCTTCACAACTCGCTGCCAAAAATCTATTACTATTAAGTTGTTAAGGAAAAAATGACATTGTAGGCCGTTAATTGCGAAATAATCGGAACTAAACTAGAAATTGAAGCTGTTTTTAGTTATAGTTAATAGTAGCAGATTATGCTTACTTTGATGAAAGGAGGCGCAACATGTCGAACGGTACGACACTTTCTGCAACAGTAGAGTCAACGAATGAAGAATCTACTACCTGGATGCAAGATTTCTTAGCACTTATTAAGATTGGAATCGTTAATTCAAATCTAATTACAGCATTCACAGGGATGTGGCTCGCATTTCAGTTGACCGGCCGAAGCTTTATACAAGACTTTCACTTAGTCGTATATGCGATGGCAGGCTCAGCATTCATTATTGCTGGATCAGCTGCTATGAATAACTGGATTGATCAAGACATCGATCCGATTATGAAACGAACTCGCAAACGACCGACAGTCACTGGCCGATTCTCAAGTCCGATGGTTCTGACGATTGCCCTAACCCTTATCGTTGTAGGCGAAATATTGTTATTTATGGCATCTACATCTGCTGGTATATGGGGACTAGCCGGCATCATTAGTTATGTCGTGCTCTATTCTATGTGGTCAAAACGGAAGCATGTCAGCAATACTATTGTTGGTAGTATCTCGGGTGCCATCCCTCCGCTTATCGGATGGGCTGCGATTGAACCAGTTCTTGGTTGGGAAGCTTGGGCTTTGTTCCTCATTATGTTTATCTGGCAACCACCGCATTTCTATGCGCTTGCTATGAAGCGAACTGAAGAATATCGCGCAGCAAACATTCCGATGCTTCCAGTAGTGAAAGGATTCAAACGTACAAAGCTTTCCATCTTGCTTTGGGTGATTGCTCTGTTCCCGGTACCATTTCTTCTGAGTTCACTTGGCCCAGGATTTTTAGTACTTGCAACAGCACTCAATATTGGCTGGCTGTATTTAGCATTAAAAGGCTACCAAACACAAGATGATTTAAAGTGGGCAACGAAGATGTTTGTATACTCACTTAACTACATGACGATTTTATTTGTCGCAATTGTGATTTTTGCAATCTTCATTTAAGACAAATAATCATGGAATAAGTACATCCGTAAAGAAGAACATTACAACTATGAAAGTGGGGTTTGATTTAGCGATGATGAAAGGGCTAAAAAAATGGCGACTCTTTTCCATGCTAGCAGCACTCATGTTTTTCTTGGCTGCATGTGGCCAAGAGCAAATATCAACATTAACGCCTAGAGGGCCAGTTGCATCAGAGCAGTTCAATCTATTGCTCTTATCAACTGCGATTATGACATTAGTTATTATTGTTGTAGTTGTGATTTACGTTTTGGCATTGATAAAATTCCGACGCTCGAAAGTGGGAGAAGATACAATTCCTGAGCAAGTCGAAGGAAACGTAAAATTAGAAATCATATGGACGATTGTTCCAATCATTTTACTAATTATTTTAGCTGTTCCAACTGTTTGGCTGACTTACACGCAAGCGGAAGTAAGCGGTATGGACGAAGTAGATGCAGAAGGAAATAAAACAGCATTAACGGTAAACGTAACGGCAAAACTATACTGGTGGGAATTTGAGTATCCTGATTTAGGTATCATTACTGCTCAAGAATTAGTCGTTCCAACTGGTGAAAAAGTATACTTTAATTTAAAAGCTGCCGATGTAAAACACTCTTTCTGGATTCCATCAATCGGTGGTAAATTAGATACAAATGTTGAAAACGTCAACAAATTCTATCTTCAGTTCGATAAGGAATCAGAAGGATTAAAAGACGGCGTATTCTACGGGAAATGTGCGGAGCTTTGTGGCCCATCTCACGCATTGATGGACTTTAAAGTAAAAACACTTAGCCGTGAAGATTTCGATGCATGGACTGCTGCAGCACTTGAAGAGCCAGTAGCACCTTCTTCTGATCTAGCTGTACAAGGTGAAGAGTTATTCGTAAACGCTGGATGTATCGGTTGTCACGCAACTTCTGCTGCGGGTACAGCGGGAGGGCAAGGTCCTAACGTTGCTACATTTGGTGATCGTAATCGTGTTGCTGGTTATTTAGAGCATGATGCAGAAAATCTTCAAAACTGGATTCAAAATCCACAAGAATACAAGCCAGGTAACTTAATGCCATCAGCTGCTGATTTAAATGGCGGAGATGATTTCACACAAGATGAGTTAGATGCATTAACAGAGTATTTAATGGGCTTAACTATAGAAAATAAGTAATAGTCGAAGGAGGTAGAAACTGTGAGCTCACTTGCACAGAAAAAAGGGTTTGGCTCCGTATTGTGGGACTGGCTAACAACGGTTGACCATAAAAAAATTGCCATCCTTTATTTAGCAACTGGTGGATTCTTCTTTGTCCTCGGTGGTATCGAGGCAATGTTGATTCGTCTTCAGCTAGCAGTTCCGGACAACGATTTCTTAAGTGCCGGTTTATATAATGAAATTTTAACAATGCATGGGACGACCATGATCTTCCTTGCCGCTATGCCTATATTGTTCGGATATATGAATGCCGTCGTTCCACTTCAAATTGGAGCACGTGACGTTGCATTTCCTTTCTTGAACTCACTTGGGTTCTGGTTATTCTTCTTCGGGGGAATTTTCCTTAACTTATCTTGGTTTATGGGTGGAGCACCTGATGCGGGATGGACGTCGTATGCGTCGCTTTCCTTGTATTCACCAGGGCCCGGAATTGACTTTTATGCACTCGGACTTCAAATCTCCGGTGCAGGTACGTATATTGCAGGGATTAACTTCCTCGTAACCATCATCAATATGCGTGCACCAGGTATGACTTACATGCGTATGCCACTTTTCACTTGGACTACATTTGTAGCGTCAGCACTTATTCTTTTTGCATTCCCGCCATTAACAATCGGTTTATTCTTCTTAATCTTTGACCGTATGTTTGGAGCAAACTTCTTTGACCACACAATGGGTGGAAATACGATTATCTGGGAGCACTTATTCTGGATCTTTGGTCACCCGGAAGTATACATTCTGATTTTACCGGCATTTGGTATCTTCTCTGAAATCTTCTCACTTTTCTCTCGTAAACGTCTATTCGGTTATTCCGCAATGGTCTTTGCGACAGTGTTGATTGGTTTCTTGGGATTCATGGTATGGGCTCACCACATGTTCACAGTAGGTCTTGGGCCAACAGCTAACGCCATCTTTGCGGTATCAACAATGGCGATTGCCGTACCAACAGGTGTTAAAATCTTCAACTGGCTTCTCACGATTTGGGGCGGTAGCATTAAAGTAACAACGCCAATGCTTTACGGATTAGGATTTATTCCATCGTTCGTAGCAGGTGGAGTAACAGGTGTTATGCAGGCAGCTGCACCACTTGATTATCAGCTACACGATTCGTACTTTATCGTAGCTCACTTCCACTACGTAATCGTCGGTGGGGTAGTACTAGCGATTTTAGCGGCACTTCACTTATACTGGCCGTTGATGTTTAACCAAATGTTAGATGAGAAATTAGGGAAAATCACATTCTGGTTTTTCTTCTTAGGATTCCATGCAACATTCTTTATTCAACACTTCTTAGGACTCATGGGGATGCCACGTCGTGTGTTTACGTTCGTAGGCGACCAAGGTTGGGACCTATTCAACTTAATCAGTTCATTGGGAGCTATTCTGATGGCCATCGGTGTTATCATATTAATTGTTAATATCGTGAAAACTATTGTACAAAACGTTCCAGCAGGAACAGATCCATGGGAAGATGGACGTACACTTGAGTGGGCTATTCCACAACCAGTACCGTTCTATAACTTCAAACGTACACCACTTGTTCGTGGTCTTGATACGTTCTGGATCGAAAAGCAAGAAGGGAACAAAGAGGGAATGTCTTACGCTGAGCCACTTAGCGATATTCACATGCCTAACAACTCCTTTATCCCATTCGTGATGTCAGTAGGTCTGTTTGTTGCAGCATTTGGTGCTCTATACAATGGTGAAAAAACATGGGCTGTTCCAGTTCTTGTGATTGGTTTAGGAATTACTCTTGTATCAATGGGCGTTCGTTCTTGGAAAGATGACCACGGTTATCACATTCATAAAGAAGATTTAATGGACGACAAAGGGGGTAAAAACTAATGGCTGAAGAAATTAAATATACCCCACAAACTTGGCCTGAACACCCGGAAACAGCAAACCTTGAAGGGCGTAATAAGTTCTTAGGTTTCTGGTTATTCCTTGGTGGAGAGACTGTATTATTCGCAAGTCTTTTCGCAACATTCTTAGCTCTTAAAAATAAAGGGCCGGAAGGTATGGAATTCACTACACAATCATTGTTCAGTGAAGGACTGCCACTTGTATTCTTAATGACGATGTTACTTTTAACATCTTCATTAACGTCTGTGTACGCAATGTATCACATGAAGAACTTCAATTTCCGTGGAGTTCAAACCTGGATGGCTGTTACAGTCATCTTGGGTCTTGGGTTCTTACTTCTTGAGATTTATGAGTTCAATCACTATGTACATTTAGGCTTCCATTATTCACATAGTGCATTTTCTTCTTCCTTCTTTACATTAGTAGGAACACACGGAGTGCACGTAGTCATTGGTCTTGGATGGATTATTCTTCTAATGCTACGAAACGCAAAACGTGGATTGTCTGTCTATACAGCTCAAAAATATTATACTGCTTCTCTATACTGGCACTTTATCGACGTTGTGTGGGTATTCATCTTCACAGTAGTATACTTGATGGGAGTGATGGGTTAAGATGGGTCACGATACACAAGTAGTTGCGCAGAACAAAACTCAATTTGAATATGCACGTCGCAAGCGTTCGAAAGCGATGCAAATGCAAGTTGTCACTTTTGCGATCATGATTTTCTTAACATTTGTTGCTTTCGCAGCTGTCGCTTCAGGAATGTCAGCATTCTACGTAGGTCCTGTTCTATTACTTCTTGCTGCAGTTCAAGTTGTTCTACAACTTTACTATTTCATGCACATGAGTGATAAAGGTCACAACGTCGCTGCTTTCTTCTTATACAGCGGTGCACTATTCGGTTTTACATTTGTCATCACATTCTTAACGATTGTTTGGTGGTAATCCAAAGCTCCCCCTGGGGAGCTTTTTTTAAAGATAAGAAAGTATATAATTTTTGATGCCATGAGCCCAGTGTTCATGGTATTTTGATTTTATGGAGACAAATATTCTTAAGCAGATTTTCTTTGATCAGAATCGTCATTGGGAGAAGTTTGTTCAAAAGCATCGCAGACTTATAAGACCGGTGGTCTTGAAAGAGATCAAAAAATTTCAAGGGTGCGGAAAGGTTGTCAATGGATTCAAATTGTTTGTGTGTGAGGGATGCCATCATACTAAAAAGGTGGCCTACCGCTGCAAAGGTAGATTCTGTACGACATGTTCAGTAGGTGAGAGTGAAGAGTGGAGTCGCATCTTGGCAAACGAGGTGATACAGGTGAACCATCGCCATGTCATCTTTACAATCGACGAGGGGTTGCGGGATATATTCCTTCAACATCGATATCTACTGAAAGACATGATGGATGAGGCCGCACGGATCATCAAAGAGTTCTTC